>JANXXG010000364.1 GCA_025350745.1 Chloroflexota bacterium
GTCCTCCTCGGGGTCGCGGTCGTGGGCGGACCGTCGCTCGGCGCTGCCGGGGCGCTCGCCGCGCTCGCGTTCTTTGGGGCAACGGCCGGCGCCGCGGCCCTTCTCGCGCGCGTGACCGGCACGGATCTCCGCTCCGCGATCGCGGGTGCCGGAACCCGAGATCCCGCGGTCGCGACGGCGCTCGCCCTCGCGCTCGGCGGCCCCGGCGCGACCGGCATCCCGCTCTACTCAGCCGCGCTCCTGCTCGTGCTCGGCGCCGCGTTCGCGGCCTCGAATCGCCGCAAAGCTCGGTAGTTCCGTTGCGGTCGGCCGCGGCGCGGGGGAGCATCATCACGTGGTCGCTCTACCCGCCATCACGGCGATCGTCGCATTGGTCTTCGCGGTCGTCGTCGTGCGCCAATATGCCGAGCACCACAAGACCTATCAGCTGATGTGGGCCGCCGGCTTCGCGATGTTCGCGGTCGCTGCGTTCGCCGGATATCTCGCGCGGAGCGGCACGACGACCGAGATCGAGTACCGCCTCTTCTATCTGTTCGGCGCGATCCTGAACGTCGCCTGGCTGAGCCTGGGCACGCTCTATCTACTGGCGCGCCGGAGATGGGCGGACGTTGCGCTCGTAGCGGTCTCGATACTCTCGGTACTCGCCGCCTACGCGGTGGTCTCGGTGCCGGTCGACCTGACCGCCGCGGCCGATAGCGGCCGTGGCTTCCCCAACGGGTCGCTCGCGCGGGTGCTCGCGGGCGTGGGGAGCGGCCTGGGCAGCATCGTGTTGATCGGAGGCGCGCTCTGGTCGGCGTGGATCTTCTTCCAGCGGCGTCGCAACGGCCGGCGGGCGGTCGCGAACGTGATCATCGCGCTCGGGGTGCTCATCGTTGCCGCGGGCGGGACGGCGACGTTCACCGGGGCGTCCGGTGTCCTCGAGGCCGCGAACCTCGTCGGGCTCTCCGTGATGTTCGCGGGCTTCCTCCTTATCGGCTAGCCACCGCTGCGTCGAGGAGCATTCGCTCGGTTACCGAGTGGACCGATCGCCTGGCGCTTTCGACGGATACGAAGCGCCCGTTGTCTACGAAGGGATCGTCCGACGGAATGGCGTCCCCGGTCACGTCGGCGATGAAGATCCACTGGATCGTGTCGGGGTAGGGGTACGTGTACTTCGGGTCATGCCGCCGCGCCGAAAGGCTACGCAGGTGGAGGACGGCGAGGCGCCGCGGCGTCCCGACGATCGTGCAGCCGGTCTCCTCGAGGAGCTCACGGATCAGTGCCGCATCAGGTGACTCTCCCGGCTCGCGTCTGCCGCCCGGGACTGCGTGAGTCTCGCCTTCCGACTCGAAGACGAAGACCTGATCGCCGCGCAGCGCGACCGCGCGGACCGACACGACGAGCTCGAGCGGCGGCTCACGATCGGTGAGATAGCCGACGACGTCGAAATGTTGATCGATCCCGGGCCAGTGCCATTGCTCGGATGCGCTCGCGGTCAGCTCTGAGAGGAACGCCGCGAGGTCCGCCACGCCGGGGCGCTAGTAGCGCCGGCGGCCGTCATCCGCGGCGTCATCGCCGGCCAGGCGGCCGGCGAAGCGCTGCGCGAAGGTGGTCGCTGCCGCCGTCACTGCGGCCATGCCGGCACCCCAGAGGGCTTCTTTCGGTCCGCGGCTCGTGTCCTGGACGTCCGCGACCTCGTTCCGCAGCTGCTCGCGGAATCGCTTCCGCGAACGGCCCTTGAGCCGGTCGATCCGGCCACCAAGCCGCTCGACGATGCGGTCGATCTCGGTGTCCGCCGTCCGCCGTCTGGCGTCCCGCACCTTCTTCGTGATCGTGACGCCCGCGAGCGCGACGGCGGAGCCGATGGCGCCGAGCGTCGCGACCGGCTGACGCCGCAGCAGGTTGCGCGGATCCACGTCCGACTTCGCGCGCTCGATGAGCGCGTCGACGTCGCCATCGATCTGGCGCCGGAGGTCAGCTAGCTCGCGTTGCGTCCGAGCACTCGGGCTTTCGCCCATGCCACCGTCTCCTTCAAGGATTGAATCGACCGCGTCGGTCCGCGCAGCTCCAGGCGCTTGTAGCCGCCCCACCCGAGGAATGCCGTCAGGCCAGCGAACAGCAGCAGCGTGATGAGCGCCGCCGCCCACAGCGGCAGCCAGATCGCGATGAGCCCGATGACGAACACCGCGAAGGCCATGAGCGTGAGCATGGCGAAGGCCGCGGCGATCCCGAACCACTTCACGGCAACGAGGTTCGCCTTGATGATCTCGGCGATCTCCTGCTTGGGCAGCTCGATCTGCTTGCGGACGTACGTCCGCACGTTGTTGCGGATCCGGCCGAGGAGCGTGCTGTATCCGGGTCGTTCGTACACGGGCCGTGAATCTAGCATCCATCACCCTTGGAGCAGGAAATCTGCCAACATGAGCATCTACACCCAGGAGGTGCGGCATGGCGGTGGCGCGCGCGACAAAGGCTTCG
>JANXXG010000368.1 GCA_025350745.1 Chloroflexota bacterium
GAACGGGAGTCGCTCGCTGAACCCCCTCTTCTAGTTCGTCCCGCGCACCGCCTTGTGCGCGGATCTCGGTCGTTCTCATCGACTCTCACCTGGCGGTTAGCGCGCAGACCGGCTGGTCGAGCGGACTGGTAGATGTGTCACATTTCGAAGCGCCTCATCTCCGCAAACTTCGGGCGATCACCCGCGGTCATATCCACAGAACGGATCGGATCACGGGACCCGGACCCGATGCCAGGTGGTGCATTTCAAAACGCCTTATCTACTATCCCGATCTAGGACGTCGGCCGCCTACACTTCGCGCGTGCGGGTGCGAATTCGGGCACTGGCGATCGTCGTGCTCGTCGCCGCGAGCGTGCTTCCCTCGTCGACCCCGGCGGCCGCTGCGACGGCACCGTTCCTTTCGCTGCCCGTCGCCGGCGATCCGTTCATCCCGTTCTACGTCTATGACCCCTGGACCGTGCGGATGGGCTTGCCGACGTACAGCAACATCACGCTCGGCGTCCCCTACGACCACTCAGGCACCGACTACAGCGTCCCGCAGGGCACTCCGATCTACGCGGCTGCCGGCGGGACGATCCAATCCGCACAGGACGGCTTCGCCGACGGCTGCAACAAGACCCTCAGCGACGGCGGCGGGGCGGGCAACAACATCTGGATCCGCCACCCCAACGGGCTGATCACCGCGTACTACCACCTCCAGCCCGGGAGTGTCACGCAGTTCGTGCGTCAGAACCAGGTGGTCCAGGCCGGACAGCAGATCGCGCGCTCGAGCAACACGGGCAACACCTTCGGCGGCCCCTGCGGCGGGTTCCACCTCCATTTCGAGGTCCGCGAAGCGAGCTTCCGAGTGGTGAATCCATACAACACGGATACGGGGTACCTCTTCCTGTCGAATCCGCCGGCAAAGGCCTGCGCGCCGACCGTCTCGACCGCGACGCCCGCACCGACAACGAATATCGAGCAGCGCATTGCCGACTTCTGGAAGCGCGTCGACGCGCTGCAGCCCGGGGATTGCGTCTCAGCCGCAGACCTCGGCCAGTGGGCGCTGAATGTCATCGGCCGCAATCCGCGCGCACGCACGACCGTGGCTGACTTCAGGGCGTCCACCGCCGCCATGCAGGGAGGCCTGGATCGCGGCGGTCTCGCGCTTCCGGCACCGACGGCCGCGCCTGCACCGACCACGAACGTCGAGCAGCGCATCGCGGACTTCTGGAAGCGCATCGACGCAGTGCAGGCGAGCGACTACGTCTCCGCTGCCGACCTCGGCCAGTGGGCGCTCAATGTCATCGAGCGCAATCCGCGGGCCCAGCTCGCCGTCACCGACTTCCGGGCGTCCACCGCCGTCATGCAGGGCGCCATGGATCGGGCAGGTCTCTCAGCTGCCGGTCGGTCCGTGGCCACCGCCGCACTTCGGTGACGCCACGCCTCTATTCTCAGCGCGTGTTCACGCGGGACGAGATCAGACTCACCACGCTGTCGTCCTGCGCCGGCTGAGGAGCCAAGCTGGGCCCCGGCCCACTGGCGCAGGTCTTGCGCCCCCTTGCCACGCAGCGCGACCCGGCTGAGCTGCTCGTCGGACTCAGAACGTCCGACGATGCGGCCGTATACCGCGTTGCCGAAGACGTGGCCATCATCGAGACCCTCGACTTCTTTCCGCCGATCGTCGATGACGCGTACGCGGCGGGCGCGATCGCGGCGGCGAACGCGATGTCGGATGTCTACGCCATGGGTGGCGAGGTCCTGTTCGCCCTGAACATCGTGGCCTGGCCCGACGACCTGTCGCTCGAGGTCCTTGAGCGCCTCATGCAGGGCGCGGTCGACAAGGTGACCGAGGGTGGCGGTGTGATCGCGGGCGGGCACACGGTGATCGATCGGGAGCCCAAATTCGGCCTCGCGGTCACCGGTCGGGTCCATCCGGACCGGATCCTCACAAAGGGCGCGCTGCACGCCGGCGACGCCCTCTGGCTGACGAAGCCCATCGGCACGGGCGTCCTCACGACGGCACACAAGAACGGGGACATCAGCCCGGAGGATCTCGCGTCCGCGGTGGCGTCGATGGTCGCGCTCAATCGAGGCGCTGCGCGCGCCGCGGCCGCAGCCGGTCTGCACGCCGCGACGGACGTCACCGGTTTCGCCCTCGTCGGGCATGCCCATGAGATGGCCGAGCGCTCGAAGGTCGGCGTCCGGATCGACGCTGCCGCCGTTCCGCTGTTGCCCGGCGCGCGCGCGCACGCCGAGCGTGGCGTCACCTTCGGCGGGCTCGAGCGCAACACCGC
>JANXXG010000020.1 GCA_025350745.1 Chloroflexota bacterium
CGGTGATGCGCTCCCAATCGGACGCGAACGCAGCGATGGTCCGGCCGGTCACGAGCTCCGCGAGCTGTCGGGCGATGGTCTCCACTTCCGGTAGTTCAGGCATGAGCGAGACCCGGCTTTGCCGGGTCGAGCGAATTCGACCAGTCTTGAGCAGGTCCGTGGGCGAAGCCCACGGACTCGAACCGATCAGGCATGCGCGGGCTGCGCCAGAGGCGTCATCTCATCCCAGTTGTCGCCGGAACGGATGTCCACGACGAGGGGCACGTCCATCGCATAGGCCGTCGACATCTCGTGGCGTGCGGCGTCGGCGAGCTCAGGCACGCGATCGCGTGCGACCTCGAACACGAGCTCGTCATGCACCTGCAGGACCGCACGGGCCCACGTCACGCCGCGCAGCCGCTCGTGCACCTTGACCATCGCGATCTTCATGATGTCAGCGGCGGTGCCCTGGATCGGCATGTTGATGGCCATCCGCTCAGCCGCGCCACGGACCGCGCCATTGCTGCTCGCCATGTCCGGGATGTACCGCCGCCGCCCGAGCAGCGTCTCCACGTAGCCCTGCTCCAGCGCGTACGACTTCGTCTCCATCACGTATCGGCGAACGAGGGCGTACCGCTTGAAGTACTCGTCGATGAAGCGTGCGGCCTCCTCGCGAGCCATCCCCATCCGCCAGGCGAGGCCGAAGTCGCTCATCCCGTAGACGATGCCGAAGTTCAGCATCTTCGCGACGCTGCGCTGCTCTCGGGTGACCTCGCTCTCCGCGACCCCGAAGCCGGCGGCGGCCGTCCGCGTGTGGACGTCCGCCCCGGAGCGGAACGCGTCGAGGAGCGCGGGGTCCTGCGAGACGTGCGCGAGGACGCGAAGCTCGATCTGCGAGTAGTCGGCCGCGACCAGGGTGTGATCCGGCTGCCGCGCGACGAACGCGCGCCGGATCCGCCGGCCGAGGGGAGTGCGGATCGGGATGTTCTGGAGGTTCGGCGACTGGCTCGAGAGGCGGCCGGTGGACGCGACGGTCTGGTTGAACGTCGTGTGGATACGGCCCTCGCGATCGATGAGCGGCCCGAGGCCCTCCGCGTACGTCGACCTGAGCTTCTCGACCTCGCGGTACTCGAGGATCTTGTCCACGACCGGATGGGCACCGCGCAGCTCCTCGAGGACAGCGGCGTCGGTGGAGAAGCCTGTGCCGGTGCGACGGCCACGCGGCAGCTTGAGCTCGGTGAAGAGCAGCTCCTGGAGCTGCTTCGGCGAGCTGATGCCGAAGGCATGGCCAACCGACTCGTGGGCCTCGCGCTCGATCCGTGCGACCTCTCCGGCGAACTCGATGGCGAGATCCGCGAGGTACCGCGTGTCCACGTTGATCCCGGCTTCCTCCATCTCCACGAGGACGTCGACCAGGGGCAGCTCGATCTCGCGGAACAGCTTTTCCAGGCCGAGCCGATCGAGCTCGTCGCGATACAGGTCCGACAGTCGAAAAGTCGCGACCGCCGCGGTGCCCGCGCGCGCAAGGCGCTCGTCGAGCGTCGGGAGCAGGTCCTTGTGCTTGCGGTCGGGGACCGGCAATGCCGGGATGTCGAGGTGCAGGCGCTCCGTCGCGAGGTCATCGAGGACGTGCCCGCGCCGGCTTGCGTTCGTCAGATAGGACGCGATCATCGTGTCGAGCTCGATGCCATGAAGGTCGGCGCCGGCGCGGCGGAGCGCCCGACGTGCGGTCTTCGCGTCGTGGACGACCTTCGCGATGCCCGGATCGGCCAGCAGCTCGACGATGGCCGGTGGCAGCGGACCGGCGACGGGGAGGTAGCAGCAGGTGTCTCCGATGGCCAGGCCAAGTCCGAGCAGTCTCGGCTCGCGTTCGCTATCGACGTCGGCGAACAGCCCGAGCCGCCCGGCCGCGCGGGCCCGGTCCAGGTACGACCGCGTGTCGGCGTCCCCGAGCAAGACGATCTCGACCGGAGCGGGTGCAGGTCCGGTCAGGCCGAGCGACAGCTGCCCGCCGCCACTCGTGGACATCGCGGGGATCCGATCGCCCTCGTCCGGGAACAGCGTCGGCGTGGGGAGCGGGGCCGCGGCGTTGCCGTCCGCAGGCGGCAGGCGCGGGATCAGACTGCGGAACTCAAGATCGCGGAACATCTCGACCACGGTGGGACGGTCGTAGGACCCGCGACGGGTGCGGTCGAGCTCGAGGCTCACCGGGACGTCAACGACGATGCGGGACATCGTGCGGCTGTGCAGCACCTGGTCCCGGTTGGCTTCGAGTGCGGCACGCAGCTTCGGGGTGAGCTTCGCGAGATCGTCATATACGCCCTCGATGGAGCCGTGATCAGCGATGAGCTTGGCCGCGGTCTTCTCTCCCACGCCCGGCACACCGGCGATGTTGTCGGAGGGGTCGCCCTTGAGCGCCTTGTAGTCGACCATCTGATCCGGCCGAAGCCCGAACCGCTCCATGATCTTCGCGGGGTCGTAGATGACGGTGTTCTGGAAGCCCTGGCGAGTGGTCATCAGATGGACGTGCGGCGTGACCAGCTGCAGCGTGTCGAGGTCGCCCGAGAGGATCAGGGTGTCGAGCCCCGCCGCCTCGGCCTGCTTCGCAAGGGTGCCGATCACGTCGTCGGCCTCGAATCCGGCGAGGGAGTACATCGGCACGCCGAACTTGTCGAGGAACTCCTTGCAGCGCTCGAACTGCGGCCGCAGATCGTCCGGCATCGGCTTGCGCGTCGCCTTGTAGGTCGCGTCGAGCTCCTTGCGGAAGGTCGGGGCGGGGAGGTCGAAACAGGCAGCGATGTGCTGCGGCGGGTACATCTCGATGACCTTGAGGAGGATGGACGCGAAGCCGAACGCCGCGTTCACCAGCTCGCCCTTCGTCGTGGTGAGGGGCGGGATGGCGAAGTAGCCGCGGTAGATCAGGCTGTTGGAATCGGCGAGGAGAAGACGCTCGGCCATGTGTTGAGTATCGCGGCACGCGTCCGGCCGAGTCTGGACTAGCTGCGGCGCAGCCTCCGGTGGGCGATGAATGCGAGGAGACCCGACAGGAGCGCGAGCGCCAGGAACACCGTGGGAGAGGGACCGAAGGGCACGCCCTCGTCCCGCGCCGACGTCGCCGCGCCGGTGGCGGCGGCGAG
>JANXXG010000027.1 GCA_025350745.1 Chloroflexota bacterium
CCAGACGAGCCGAAAGATCTGCTCGAGCGGCAGGCCCGTCATCCGGCCGACCACATCGAACTCGAGCGGAGCGCCGCCGTGCCGGACGATCACCTCGTTCGCGGTGTCGACGACGAAGCGCACGCTATCGGTGAGGGTGCCGTCGAGGTCCCAGCAGACCAGCTGGAACGGGCCGATGCCCGCGGGTGGGCTCAGCGGGGGCTCAGCGCCTGCGTTTGCGCGGGCCGCTCGTGACCGGCACCGGATCGATCGGCAGCGCGATCTGTTCGGCCACCTTCCGATCGCGCGAGACCTCGCGGCGGCGGTCGAGCGCGGCGAGCTCCTCGCGGAGCGCGGTCAGATCGTCGAGCTTCGCATACACGATCCGAAAGCGGATGTAGCTCATCGGATCGACGTCGGCGAGCCGCTCGAGCACCATCTCGCCGATCCGCTGCGACGGGACCTCCGAGGTGCCGGTCTGTTTGAGGGTGGCCTCGATGTCGTCGATGAGCGCGCCGAGCTTCTCGCTCGAGAGACTGCTCGAGGCTGCCTTCTCGATCGCGCTCGCGAGCTTGCGCCGGTCGAACTCCTGCCTGCTGCCGTCGCGCTTGTGGACCTGGATGCGGGCCGACTCGCTGCGCTCGAACGTGGTGAACCGATCCTCGCAGCGGTCGCAGGCGCGCCGGCGGCGGATGGACGCTCCATCCCCCGCCTCCCGCGAATCGATGACCCGGGTGTCCGGGTCCCCACAGCTCGGGCAGCGCATGACACACAAGATATGGGAACGCCGCCACTAAATCTAGTGGCGGCGTTCTTGTATCCACGTAGGTGACTGTGGCGATGAGCGGCTTTGCCGCGAATCGCCCGTCCTCCCCCGGCCCCGCGCTGGGCGCGGGCCCGGTTTACTTGCGGCGGAGGAAGCTCGGCACCTCGAGGTCGTCCGCGTCGGCCTTGCGCTCGGGCCGCGCGGGACCGCCGTTCGCGACGGCGACGGCTTCGCGCTCGGCCGGCTTGGACTCGACGGTCCGCTTGTAGAGCGGCTGCTCGATGCGCTTGAGCGGCCGGTGCGGGTCGAAGCCCGTGGCGATGACGCTGATCTTCACGTCGTTGCCCATGCGGTCGTCGATGACCGAGCCGAAGATGATGTTGGCCTCGGGATCGGCCGCGGCGTGGATGATCTCCGCGGCCTCGTTGACCTCGAAGAGCGTGAGGTCCGGACCGCCGGTGATCGTGAACAGAACGCCACGCGCGCCGTCGATCGACTGCTCGAGCAGCGGCGACATGATCGCCTGGCGAGCCGCATCGGCGGCGCGGGTCTCGCCGGATCCGTGACCGATGCCCATGAGGGCCGAACCGGCGTTGGTCATGATCGTCTTCACGTCGGCGAAGTCGAGGTTGATGAGGCCGGGCACGGTGATGAGATCGCTGATGCCCTGGACCCCCTGGCGGAGCACGTCATCGACGATGCGGAACGCGTCCACCATCGTCGTGCGCTTCTCAGCGACCTGAAGGAGCCGGTCGTTCGGGATGGTGATGAGCGTGTCGACCTTGTCGACGAGCTCCTGGATCCCCTGCTCGGCGAGCAGCTTGCGCTTGGCTCCCTCGAACGAGAACGGGCGCGTCACGACGGCCACGACGAGTGCGCCGATGTCCTTGGCGATCTCTGCGATGACCGGTGCGGCGCCGGTGCCGGTGCCGCCACCCATGCCGGCCGTCACGAAGATCATGTCGGCCTCTTTGAGGGCCTCGTAGAGCTTTTCGCTGTCGTCCTCGGCGGCTTTGCGACCGACCGACGGGTCGGCGCCGGCGCCGAGACCCTTCGTGAGCTTGTCGCCGATGCGGATCTTGTGCGGGGCATCGGAGAGAAGCAGCGCCTGCGCGTCGGTATTCACGGCGATGAACTCGACGCCCATGAGCTCGGCGCGGATCATGCGGTTGACCGCATTCGATCCACCACCACCGACACCGATGACCTTGATCAGCGCGAAGTTTTCGATATCCGACCGTAGCGGCATGAGGGGCAGCCTCCTTCGGAAGCGTTGTTCTCCATGTCGCTGCCCCTCCCCCGAGTGCGTACATGGGTCGTATTCAGTTGTCGCGAACTATACGCCTCAACTCCAAGAAGAAGGGTGTGTTGCGGGTCGGATCTCGCTGATCTCTCCGGGGTGTGGGGTCTGTGGGGGCGGCGGGTGGTGAACCGCCGTTAAATCGAGCACAATTTTGCCGATCGATTCGCCGCTCGCAATGAAGCGCAGCGCATCGTGCGTTTGGCTCGCGAAATCAAAGATGCGCCCGATTTTGGGGGGCGGAAGCGGGAGTGCCGTCAGCTCATCCAACAAAACGCCCAAATCTTCGATACTGTGCGCGACGCATGACACGCA
>JANXXG010000054.1 GCA_025350745.1 Chloroflexota bacterium
GACACGCCCGGATTCATCGCCAACCGCGTCCTCATGCCGATGATCAACGAGGCGGTCTTCGCCCTGTCCGAGGGCGTGGGCACCGCCGAGGCGATCGACACGATGATGCGAGGGCTCAACTTCCCGATGGGCCCGCTCGCCCTCGCGGACCTCATCGGCCTTGATGTGTGCCTCGCGATCCTCGAGGTCATGCAGCGCGACCTCGGCGACCCAAAGTACCGGCCTGCGCCGATGCTGCGGCAATACGTGCACGCCGGCTGGCTTGGTCGCAAGAGCGGCCGCGGTTTCTTCACCTACGGCGCGGCATGAGCGGACCGCTGATCGGTCCCGTGTTCGGTTTCACCGCGACGCATGAAACGACTGCCGGCTTCTACACGGACGTCGTCGGCCTCACGCGGGGCTCCGGCGACCCGAGCTCGAGCTGGCTCAAGACCGGGAACGCCGATGTGGTGTTCCATTCCCCGGATGACCGCGACACGCCCCCGGAGGTCCGGGCCCAGGCGGGCTTCGTCGTGTGGTTCGGGGTGGACGACATCCGCGCCGCATTCGAGCGCGCGCGCCAGGCCGGGGCCATCGTCGGTGACTTCTTCGGCGACTATTTCTTCGCGCGCGATCCCGACGGCCGGTACATCGGCATCCACGTGAACGAGGAGCACGCCCATGGCCACGATCATGAGCACTGACCGTACGCAGACCGGTTCCGCGTTCGACCTGGCTCTGACCGAGACGCAGACGCTCGTGCAGCGCACGGCGCGCGACTTCGCGCGCGAGAAGCTGCTCCCGATCGCCGCGGACATCGACGAGCAGGGGCGGATCCCGGCCCCGATCCTCGCGGAGCTCGCGTCGCTCGGCTTCATGGGGGTCTACGTCCCGGAGGACCAGGGCGGCGCCGGCGCGGACGTCGTTTCGTACATCCTTGCGGCAGAGGAGATCAACCGGGCCTGCGCCTCGACGGGCGTCGTCATGAGCGCGCACAACTCGCTGGTCTGCGATCCCCTGTTGCGTCACGCGACGCCGGAGCAGCAGCAGCGCTGGCTCGCGCCGCTCGCGCGCGGCGACACGCTCGGCTGCTTCGCGATGACCGAGCCTGCGGCCGGATCGGACGCGGCGGGCATGAAGACGACCGCGCTCAAGGACGGCTCCGGGTGGGTCATCAACGGGACGAAGAATTTCATCACCAACGGCGCGTCGGCAGGGACGTGCCTGTTGTTCGCACAGACGGAGCCCGGCTCGCGGTACAAGGGCATCACCGCATTCATCATCGACATGAAGGCCGCGGGCCTCTCGGTGGGAAAGATCGAGCGCAAGCTCGGGATCAAGGGCTCGGACACTGCGCAGCTGGTGTTCGAGAACGTGCGTGTCGGCGACGAACAGCGGCTCGGCGACATCGGGGAGGGCTTCAAGATCGCGCTGGGCACGCTCGACGGCGGACGGATCGGGATCGCCGCCCAGGCCGTGGGGATCGCGCGTGCCTGTCTCGAGGACTCGCTCGAGTACGCGAAGGGCCGGCAGGCGTTCGGGAAGCCCATCGCCGAGCTGCAGGCGATCCAGTGGATGCTCGCGGACATGGCGACCGAGGTCGACGCGGCGCGGCTCTTGACGTGGCGGGCCGCGACGCTGAAGGACCGCAACGAGCCGTTCAGCGCCGAGGCCGCGATGGCCAAGCTCTTCGCCTCCGACATCGCGATGAAGGCCGCCCGGAATTGCGTGCAGATCTTCGGGGGCTACGGCTACATGAAGGACTATCCCGCGGAGCGCCACTATCGCGACGCGAAGATCACCGAGATCTACGAGGGCACGAGCGAGATCATGAAGCTCGTGATCGCGGAGGATCTGCTCGGATGACGGTGGAATGACGCCACCCACCTCCGGCATCGGGGCAGTCGTGCTTCTGGCTGTCGCCCTGCTCGGCTTCGGGGCATTCGCGTACCGCGCGGTGAAGCTGTATCGCTACCTGCGCCTCGGGTGGAACGAGGGCCGCACCGAACACCTGGGACGACGGGTCAAGGACGAGCTCGTCATCTACCTGCTGCAGCGGAAGCTCCTGAAGCGCCCGTACCTCATCCGGGGTCTCGCGCACGCGTTCATCTTCTGGGGCTTCATTGTCATCACGGTCGGCACGACCGACCTGTTGCTCAGCGGCCTCGTCGGGCTGCGGATGCCGGGCGCCGAGAGCGGGTTCTTCGTCTGGGCGGTCGATGTCTTCGCGGCGCTCGTGCTCGCCTCGATCGGGCTCGCGTTCGTGCGCCGGCTGTTCTTCAGACCGCCACGCATGCACATCGCGCTCGACGGCTACATCATCCTCGGCCTGATCGCGACGCTGATGGCGTCGCTGCTCCTCTTCGAGAACGCGGGTCTTGCGGGGGGCCTTCTCGCCGCCCATCAGACGCCTCCGCCGCTCGCGCAGCTCCTGTCGCTGCACTACCCGGCCGGGCTCGCCGCCGGCGTGTTCGCCGCGGCGTGGTGGGTCCACGTCGTCACCGTCCTTGGATTCGCCGCCTATCTCCCGCAGTCGAAACATCTCCACATCGTCACGACCCTGCCGAACGTGTTCTTCCGTTCGCAGCGGCCACGCGGCGCCCTGCGCTTCATCGACAAGATCGAGGAGCAGGAGACATTCGGCGCCGCGTCGCTGCGGGATCTCTCGTGGAAGCAGCACCTCGACGGCTACACCTGCACCGAGTGCGGCCGCTGCTCCGACAACTGCCCCGCGCTCGCCACGGGCAAGGCGCTCGATCCGCAGAAGATCGTGCTCGATCTCCGGAACCTGTTGCTGCAGGAAGGCGATGCCTTGCTCAAGGACCCGACCGCCGCCGGCACACCGCCGGCGCATCAATTCGCGTCGAAGCCTGAGGAGCTGTGGTCCTGCACGACGTGTGCGGCGTGCGTGGAGCAATGTCCGGTGACGATCGAGCACATCGACAAGATCGTCGACATGCGCCGCTACCTCACGATGCAGGAGGCCGCGGCCCCGCCGGAGGCGCAGCGCGCGATGACGAACATCGAGCGGGCCGGGAACCCGTGGGGCGAGGCGGCAGCGACCCGCGGGGACTGGGCCGACGGCCTCGGCGTGCCCACCTTCGCGGAGCGACCCGACGCCGAATACCTCTACTTCGTCGGCTGCGCCGCGTCGTTCGACCGCCGGAACCAGCGGGTGGCGAAGGCCCTCGCGACGATCCTGCAGGCCGCGGGCACGTCGTTCGCGATCCTCGCGACCGAGGAGACGTGCAACGGCGACCCTGCGCGGCGGATGGGGAACGAGTACCTCTGGCAGACCCAGGCCCAGCAGAACATCGAGACGTTCTCGCGGTACAAGGTGCGCAAGATCATCGCGTCATGCCCGCATTGCTTCAACACGATCGCGAACGAGTACCCGCAGCTTGGTGGCAGCTATGAGGTGGTCCACGCCTTGCAGCTGGTGCAAGACCTGATCGAGCAGAAGAAGATCGCCCTCGGCGCCGGTCCGGCCGAGACGGTCGCGTACCACGATCCCTGTTACCTCGGCCGCCACAACGGGATCTACGAGGATCCCCGTGCGGTGCTCGACGCGATCGACGGCGTGACCCGCATGGAGATCGAGCCCCACCATCGCGAGCGCGGCTTTTGCTGCGGCGCGGGCGGCGGTCGAATGTGGATGGAGGAGAAGGTCGGCCAGCGGATGAATCACCGCCGGGTCGAGCAGATCATCGACGCCGGCAAGGCCCGCGGCGGCCAGCCTGCGAAGGTCGCCTCGGGCTGCCCGTTCTGTCTGATCATGCTCGACGAGGGCGTCGGGGCGAAGGGGATCCAGGAGTCGCTGAAACCGGTCGACGTGCTGGAGCTGGTCGCAGCACGCGTCATGCGCGACGGAGCCCCCAAAGGAGCAACCATGCCGAAGGCCACACTGTGAGATTCCTCGTGTGCATCAAACAGGTGCCGGACTCCACGACCCGCGTCAAGGTCGCCGCCGACGGCAAGGCGATCGTGACCGATGGCGTCACCTGGTCGATCTCGCCATATGACGAGTACGCGATCGAGCTCGCGCTCGAACACAAGGACCAGGCACCGGACACGGTCGTGAGCATCATCAGCGTCGGCGGGCCGCGCACGAAGGACGCCCTGCGGCAGGCGCTCGCGATGGGCTGCGACGACGCCACGATCGTCGGCGGGGACGGCGCGGACACCCTCGGCCCGCTCGGCGTGGCGAACGCGCTCGCGGCGGCTGCCACCGAGCTGGGACCGGATCTGATCCTGTGCGGGAAGCAGGCCTCCGATGACGATCAGGGCTTCGTCGGCCCCGCGCTCGCGGAGGCCCTGGGCTGGCCCCACGTGTCGCAGGTGACGAAGATCGCGCCCTCGGCTGCGGGTACGGAGATATGGAAAGAGACCGACGGCGGGCATGAGGTCTGGAAGGCCGGCGGCCCCGTCGTGCTGACCGTGCAGAAGAGCGCGAAGGAGCCGCGGTATCCGTCGCTGCCCGGGATCATGAAGGCCAAGAAGAAGGAGATCCCCGAACGCTCCGTTGCTGGCGTTGACGATCCCGTGAAGATGGTCATCGTCGCCCTCGAGCCCCCGCCGTCGCGGGGCGGGGGGAAGATCTTCAAGGACGGCGACACGAAGGCCCACGCGGCGGAGCTCGCGACGCTCCTCCGGGACGAGGCGAAGGTCCTATGAAGATCTGGGTCATCGCCGAGCAGAAGGACGGCGCGCTCAGGCGGGTCTCGAAGGAGCTCGCGGCGAAGGCCGCGACCCTCGGCGATCTGACCGTTCTCGCGGTCGGTGGCGAGCATGTGGACGCGGCGGCCGCTGCGGCCACGCTCGCGGAGCGGGCCGCGTCCGAGTCGCCGGACCTCATCCTGTTCGGGGCGACCCCGACCGGCCGCGATGTCGCCGCCCGGCTCGCGGCCAAGCTGAAGCGCAGCTATTTGTCAGAGTGCACCGACCTTTCGACAGTGGGCTCCCAGGTCGAAGCGTCCCGCGGGATGTACGCCGGCAAGGTCCGCGCG
>JANXXG010000255.1 GCA_025350745.1 Chloroflexota bacterium
CAGGGCGACGCCGTCCACGTGCCACCCCGGATGACCGTTCACGAGCACTTCAACGGTTCGGATGCGCGCACGCGCACATTGCGCATCGAGTTCGGGGTCCGTTTCTTCTATGAGGCGTTGTGGCCCGGCTACGACAAGGTCGTGGACAAGGAGAAGCTCGAGAGCGCGACGCTCGCGTAACGCCCGCCGGGTTCTGGACGCGGCCGATGCGTTACAAAGGGCGAGGAATTGTCTACAGTGCAAATGGGATGAGTGACGGGGCTGCTGCGCGCGACGCGCGACTAAGAGGCTCGCTCTCGCAGGGTGTGGGCTACCGCACCATCCTGCCCCGCGTCCGGCGGAAGCGGTCTCCGCTCGGGCGGTGGTACCGAAGGAACGAACGTGCCATCCTGGGCATCAGCGGCCTGGCGTCGTTCTTCGCGTTCTGGCAGTTCGGGTCGATGGCCGGCTGGATCGATCCGTTGTTCTTCAGCTCGCCTACGGACATCGTCGCCGCCGCTATCGCCGAGGTCCAGGTCCCGCGGTTCTGGGACGACGTCCGTTACAGCCTGACCGAAGTGACGGTCGGATTCCTCGCGTCCTTCGTGCTTGCCGTGCCCCTCGGGCTGGCCATTGGCTGGTACCGCCGAGTGTCGTTCACCTTCGACCCATGGCTGAACTTCTTCAATGCCATCCCGCGGCCGGCACTGATCCCCCTGGTGGTGCTCTGGGTCGGCCTCGGGATCGAGATGAAGATCATCATCGTCTTCCTCGGCGGATTCTTCTCGATCATCCTTCCGACGGTCGAGGGCGTCCGGACCGTCGAGCCGCAGGTGCTCGATGTCGCGCGAAGCTTCCGCGCGTCGAGCCGCCGGATCTTCACGTCGGTCGTGATCCCGGCGACGGTCCCGTTCATCGCGACAGGTGTGCGCCTCGCCCTCGGGCGGCTGCTGATCGGTGTCGTCGTCGCCGAGCTCTACGCGCAGACGCAAGGGATCGGGGTCCTGATCGGGAAGTCCGCGGACTCACTACAGAGCGATCGCATGATGTTCGGGATCCTCCTGTTCACGCTGATGGGCGTGATCACGACGGAGATCGCCGTGCGCGTCGAGCGCCGGCTGCAACGTTGGCGACCGAACGTGAACGTTGAGGAAGGGAACTGATCGTGGATACGACCTTCGCGTTGAGCGCCCGCGGGGTGCACATGGAGTATCGGGACCGCAAGTCGGATACGAACCTCGTCGCCATCGACACCATGGATCTTGACGTTGCGCCCGGCGAGTTCGTGAGCCTCCTTGGCCCGAGTGGCTGTGGGAAGTCGACATTCCTCAAGATCGTCAACGGGCTGCTGCAGGGTACCGCCGGCGAGATCCGCCTCCGCAGCGGCCGCTCAGGGCGCGAAGACGCAATGGTGTTCCAGGACGCGTCGCTCTTCCCGTGGTACTCGGTCCTCGACAATGTCGCGTACGGCCTCATTTGCGCAGGAGTCCCTCGGCAGGAGGCGAGGCGCCGATCGATCCCGCTCATCAACCTCGTCGGGCTTGAGGGGTTCGCGGAGCGCTACCCGTATCAGCTGTCCGGCGGCATGCAGCAACGCGCCAATCTGGCTCGCGCGCTCGCGGTCGATTCGGAGATCCTCCTCATGGACGAGCCGTTCGCCTCCCTCGACGCTCAGACACGCGAGGTCATGCAGGCCGAGCTGCTGCGCATCTGGAACGCCGCGAAGAAGACCGTCATCTTCGTGACGCATCAGATCGACGAGGCGATCTTCCTTTCGGACCGCGTCGTGGTCATGTCGGCCCGTCCCGGTCGGATCCTCGCGGACATCCACATCGACCTGCCACGGCCGCGCGGCCTCGATGTGAAACGGCAGCAGGCGTTCACCGGGTACGCCGACCAGATCTGGCACCTCCTCACGTCTCACGGCGTGTCGGTCGAGCCCACGCCGGACGTGGCCTAGCCATGGCGACGACTGCCCTGCCCGCGCCGCGCCCCGGACGATCGACCTTCGAACGCCTGACGCGGCTGCGGAGCGCGAACGAGCGACTGTTCTACGGGCTCGTCGGATTCGTCGTGGTCCTGGTGGTCTGGGAGCTCGCCGCGAGTCTCGGTCTTTATCGAAGGTCGCTCCTCAGCTCGCCGTCGTTCATCTGGCGCGCCGCCGTGGCTGATTTCGGCAACGGAACGATCTGGCCACACCTGGTGACGAGCCTCACCGAGTACAGCCTCGGGTTCGCGGCGGCCCTCGTCATCGGCATCCCCCTCGGGCTCGCGATCGGTACCTTCCGCCGCCTGGACCACTTCGTCAGCCTGCTCCTCTTCGGCATCTACTCGACGCCAAAAGCCGCTATCGCCCCGCTCATCATCCTTCTGGCCGGCATCGGCTTGGAGTCGAAGGTCATCCTGGTCTTCCTTCTCGCGTTCTTCTCCGTGATCGTGAGCACGACAGCCGGCGTACACGCCGTGGCTGAGCGGCACCGGGAGATCGCCAAGAGCTTCGGCGCGTCCACATGGCTTGAGTTCCGATCGGTACTCCTGCCGACCACCGTGCCGTTCCTGCTCACGGGCATCCGGATCGCGTCGGGGCGAGCACTGGTCGGCGTCGTCGTCGCCGAGGAGCTCGCCGCCAACGAGGGCATCGGCTATTACATCGAGTTCAACGGCCAGTTCCTGGACACCTCTCGGGTCATGCTTGGCGTCGTGCTCCTTGGGCTCTTCGGCATCGCTCTCGGCGAATTCGTCCGCCGGCTCGAAAAGCGATTCGAAGTGTGGCGTCCGGAGCTGCACCACTAGGAGCGCCTAGTTGAAGGCGCTCCCGCCGTCGACGAGCAGCACCTGGCCGGTCATGAAGGCGCTGTCGTCGGACATCAGGAACGCGATCGTCCCCACGAGGTCCGCTGGCTTTTCGACACGCGGCAGGCAGCGGACCTTCACCGGCGCCTCACGCATGGCGATGGTCTCCGCGTCGGGGCTCTCCTCGCTCAGCGTGCTACCGGGGCACACCGTGTTCACCCGGATCCAGTAGGGCCCCAGCTCCTTGGCCAACGTCCGCCCGAAGCCGACGAGGGCGCTCTTCGCGGCGACGTAATGAGCGCGGGTCGGGACGCCGCGGTACACCGTGCTGGAAGCAATGTTCACGATGCTGCCGCCACCGGCCGCCTTGAGGTGGGGGAGCACGGCCTTGCAGCCATACCACGCGGCCTTTGTGTTCAGGCGAAATGACTCGTCCCACTCGGCGTCGGGGATGTCCTCGAAGTTGCATCGCGTGATCGGGATCACGTTCAGCATGCCGGCGTTATTGATGATGCCGTTCACGGAGCCGAACTCTCTCGCCGTCCGGTCGGCCGCGCTCTTGAATGCAGCAAAGTCGCGCACGTCCGTCTCGATCGCGATCGCCTTCTGGCCCGTTGATCGGATCCCAGCTGCGACCTCCTCGTTGCGCTTCGCGTCGATGTCGAGGAGCGCGACGTTCGCGCCCTCGGAGGCGAGCTTCTCGCTGTAGGCCCGCCCGATCCCGTGTGCGGCACCGCTGACGATGATCGTCTTTCCGCTCAGTCGCATCGATGTTCCCTCTTTCATTTCGCCTGTCGGCGCCTCGTTGGGTGGTCGGTGATCGCATCGGCCGTCGCCATCGTCACCCGATCCTTGGCCGACGCGTCGCGCAAGTAGCGCCGGATCAGGATCGCGACGCGCCGGTAGTGGCTGGCGAGCAGCGCGGCTGCGCCTTCAGCGTCGCCCGCCTTGATCGCTTCGAAGAAGCGCTCGTGGTGCTCAGGGGCGTGTTGGAGCGTCGGCCACCGCAGGGAGCGCGCGATCTCCTGCCGGAGCCGCGAGATCTGCGCGACCAGCCGCGGGCGACCGGTGATGGTGTACAGCCGGCTGTAGAACCCCTCGCGTGCGGCAAGCTGCTCGTCGCCCGACGGAGCCTTGACCATCCGCGCGTACAGCCCTTCGAGGATCTGCAGGTCCTCGTCGGTGATGAGCGGGACCGCCAGCCTCACGGCGTGGCTCTCGAGGAGCACCCGCAGGTCGTAGACCTCCTCGATGTCGTCGGCGTCCAGCTCGGTCACGGTGAATCCGCGACGCGGCATCGAGGTGACGAGCCCTTCGTATTCGAGCGCACGCAGCGCCTCGCGGACCGGGATACGACTGGTCCCGAAGAGCTCCGCGAGCTTCTCCTGCCGGAGTCGCGTCCCCGGCGGGAGCGCGGCCGTCAGGATCGCCTCGCGCATCGAGTTGAGGACGAGATCCTGCGCGGTCAGCTGGCGGGCGACGTTCGTCGCGATGATCCGATCGAGCTGGGCCTTGCGCGACTCAGCGGTCGCCTGCCCGATGGGGGTGATCTTCTGAGGCATTCCGCGATCCTCCCGTCCCCCTCGCTCCATTAATGGGAGCGGTCCGAGCGACGCGGCTAGATTGTATGCAAGAACTGAGAGATGGAAGACCAGATGAGTTCTGATCGAGGCCGGCGCGGGCGCACGCTCGTCGTGCGCCTCGGTCCGTTCGGGCACCAGGCCTTCGCCGTGTACTGGGCAGGGGGCATGTTCTCCAACATCGGTACGTGGGTCCAGAACGTCGCCGGCTCCGTCTACATCTACGACCTCACGCACTCGGCGTTCGCCGTCGGCCTGCTCAACTTCGCGACGTTCGTCCCGATCCTCCTCTTCTCGGTGACCGGCGGCGTTCTCTCGGATCGATTCGACCGCCGCGCGATCGTGATCGCGAGCCAGACCGCCTCGCTGCTCATCGCGTCCGGGCTGGCGGTCGCCGTCGCGGCCGGCGTCGCGACCGAGGTACACGTGATCGCGGCCGCGTTCGCCCTCCAGACATCCTGGAGCATCGCGAAGCCGTCGATGATCGCGATCCTGCCTGCGCTCGTGCCACGCGCGCTCCTCGCGGAAGCCGTCGGCCTCAACACGCTGCAGTTCATCGTCGGCCAGATCGGCGGGCCCGTCCTCACGACCCTCGCGCTCGCCACCGCCGGATACGCCTGGGCGTTCGGCATCAACGCCGCGACGTTCGTCGGACCGATCCTCGCGATGGCGTATCTCTACCGCCGCGAGCTCGGCCGGGGCATCTCGCGCGAGGTGGCGCGCACCGGCGCCGCTGCCGCCGGTCTCAGCATCGGCGCGTACGTACGCGCGCAGCCCTGGGTGGTATCGGCGCTCCTTGCGGTCATCTCGACCAGCGCGATGCTCGAGTTCGTGCGGACGACAGCGCCGGTGCTCGTCGTCCAGCGCCTTGGTCTGCCGAGCACCGACACCGGCCTCGTCATCGCCGCGATGAGCACCGGCTCGGCGCTCGGCCTGCTCGCGTTCCTCCCGCTGCGACGCTGGGACATCTCGCGGACGATCCCGGTCATCGGCCTTTTCGTGCAGGCTGCGGGTCTTGCCCTGATGAGCGTCGCGACGACCCTGCCCACCGCCGCCATCGGCGTGGCCGCCATCGGCGTGGGCTTCTCGTTCTGCTTCCCGATCGTCACCGGCGCACTGCAGACCGAGGTGCCCGATGCCATCCGCGGGCGGCTCATGTCGATCCACCAGATGGCCCACCTGGGCAACCGCCCGGTCGCGGCGCTGGCCGCGGGGGCGTTCGCGGCAACGTTCGGTTTGACCGCCGCCTATGTGGCGGGCCTCGCGCTCGTCCCGCTCGGACTCCTGTCGGTACGCGGGCTTTGGCGCGGCCTCGAGGCCACGACCGCGTCCGAGCCCACGGTCGCGAGCTCCCTTTGATGGAGCCCGAGGTCAACGTCGATCCCGAGCTCTGCATCGGCTCCGGCGACTGCGTCCGGCTGCTGCCCGCCGCCTTCCGCATCGACGAGTCGACCGGGGTCTCGG
>JANXXG010000258.1 GCA_025350745.1 Chloroflexota bacterium
CCTCGCCGATCCGCTCGCCGTGCAGCTCCCACTTGGCGAAGACCCGCTCGACATCGGCCTCGCGGCCCGGCCGCGGGATGACGAGCATCCGCTCCTGCGACTCGCTGAGCATCACCTCGAACGGCACCATCCCGGTCGCGCGGCGTGGAACGCGATCGACGTCGATGCGCATGCCGACGTGGCTCTTCGCCGCGACCTCGCTCGACGCGCAGGTCAGCCCCGCCGCGCCGAGATCCTGGATCGCCTCGACCGCGTCCATGGCGACCAGCTCGAGGGTCGCTTCGAGCAGCAGCTTCTCGACGAACGGGTTGCCCACCTGCACCGAGGGCCGCTTCGCGTCGGTCTCCGCTCCGAACTCGAAGCTCGCAAGGAGCGACGCGCCGGCGATGCCGTCGCGACCGGTGTCGGAACCGACCAGGTACACGCTGCTGCCGGCCTTCGCGGTCGCGGCCGAGCGCAGGTCCGCGCGCGCGACCAGACCGACGCACATGGCATTGACCAACGGGTTGTCGGCGTACGCGGGCGCGAAGGTCACGTGCCCACCGACGTCGGGGATGCCGACGCAGTTGCCATAGAAGGAGATGCCGCCGACGACGCCGCGGACCATCCGACGCGTCGCCTCCGCCTCGGGCGGACCGAAGAAGAGCCCGTTGAGCACCGCTATCGGGCGCGCGCCCATCGCGAAGATGTCACGGAGGATGCCGCCGACCCCGGTGGCCGCGCCCTGATAGGGCTCCACCGCCGAGGGGTGGTTGTGGCTCTCGACCTTGAACACGCAGAGCAGGCCGCCGCCGATGTCGACCGCGCCGGCGTTCTCTCCGGGGCCGAGCGCGACGCGCGCGCCGGTCGTGGGCAGCGTGCGCAACAGCGCCTTGCTGTGCTTGTACGCGCAGTGCTCGCTCCACATGGCTCCGAACATCGCCCACTCGAGGGCGTTGGGCTCGCGTGAAAGGAGCGAGCGGATCCGGGCGGCTTCGGGATCGGTGAGCCCCGCGTCCTTCGCGAGGTCTGACCTAGGCTGCGCCGTCGTCGTCCCCGCACTCATCGGGGACACGCTCATGCGGCGGTCCCGCCTCCGAGGAAGGCGTCGACCTGGTCCGCGAACGCCGCGAGATCTGCCAGGCGTGTCTGCATGTGCCCGTACACCTCATCGATGTCCGTCTGCTCGCGGTCGTACGCAAGGAGGTTGCGCAGGTCCGCGAGATGTTCCAAACGATACGCCAGCGGACGGTCGATGATGCCGTGTGCGGCGATCGAATCGAGGATGTCGTGGTACGCCTCCGGCTTCGGCAGCGCCAGCGCCGCGATGAAGTACGCCCCCGTGCCGAAGGCCAGCTCGACCGCCTGTTGGAGGTACCACTGCGCGAGGCCGTACAGCTTGGGATCGCCCTTGAATTTCACGCGATCGACGCCCCGAAGGTCGTGCAGGAGCCCGATGTACTCGCGGAGCCGGCGGAGGCGCGTGCGGACGTACTCCTCGTCGATGGCGAAGCGCTCCCCGTGGACGCGCTCGGAAAGGGCCTTCGACTGGAGCTCGTCGAACTTCTTGAACTCGAGATACTCCATCGTCGTGCGGGCCGCGAACTGGACCCGGCGCCGCTGGTCGCGCTGGAACAGCAGCGACCAGGTGTTGATGACCTGCGCGCGCTGCAGCAGCGAGGCGTTATTCAGGATGACGACGTCCAGCTCCGACGTCTCGAGGGCCCTCGAGAGCTCGCTCACGAAGAACACCTGGTAGTCGAAGTATTCGGCGGTCTTGATCTTGTCGAGGAGCAGCACGCCGACGTCCAGGTCGGCGAAGCTCCCCGCGAGCTTGCGCCCCGACGCGCTCCCGCTCACGTATGCCACGTCGGCAGGCGACATCTGGAAGAGCTGGGTCAGCTGCGCCTGCTTCTCGAAGAGATCCATCTGGGCTATTGAACGGATGCAGGGGCCCTGCCGGTGTGTCGAACACCGGTCAAGGCGGCCAGGACCAGCCGGCCGTCGGTCCCGCCCAGCAATTCCTCGCTGCAGCGCTCGGGGTGCGGCATGAGCCCGACCACGTTCCCGCCCTCGTTCGCGACGCCCGCGATATTGGCGGTGCTCCCGTTCGGGTTCGCTTCGGGTGTCGCGCCGCCACGAGCATCGGTGTATCGGAACACCACCTGCCCGTTCGCCTCGACCCGCGCGAGGGTCAGCTCGTCGGCGACCCAGCAGCCTTCGCCGTGGGCGATCGGCATGCGCACGATCTGGCCGACAAGCTCGGCGGTGAAGGGCGTACGGTCGCTCTCGATCCGCAGGTGGACCCAATCGCATCGGAACTCGAGATGACGGTTACGCACGAGCGCGCCGGGCAGCAGGCCGATCTCGCAGAGGATCTGGAACCCGTTGCACGAGCCGAGGATCGGCATGCCCTCCGCTGCCGCGCGTTTCAGCTCGGCGGCAGCGGGCGAGATCGCGGCGATCGCGCCGGCCCGAAGATAGTCGCCGTACGTGAAGCCGCCCGGGACGATCGCGGCGTCGTAGCCATGAAGGTCGGCGTCGGCGTGCCAGAGGATCTCGGGCTCGGCGTCGACGAGAGTCAGGGCATGCGCAAAGTCGTTCTCGCTCCAGGTCCCCGGGAAGCGGAGCACAGCGACCTTCATCGTCACTCCGCGGCGACCTGGACGACGAACTCCTCGATGACCGGATTCGCGAGGAGCTGGTCGCCCATGCTCGTCGCGGCGGCGTGCGCTGCGCCCTCGTCGGCCGCGGCGAAGCGGACGACGATCTCCTTACCGGTCCGGACGTCGGCCACGTCGGTGCCGAGCGACCGCAACGCGCCGGCGATGGCCTCGCCCTGCGGATCGCGGATCTCGGCCTTCGGCCGGACCCGGATCGTCGCGACGTACGTGGTCAGAGGGCCTTCCCGGTGAGCTTCTGGTAGCACTCGCGGTAGCGCTCGCTCGTACCGCGTACGACCTCGGGCGGCAGCGCGGGCGCGGGCGGCTCGTGCTTCCAGCCCTGCGCGTCCAGGTAGTCGCGCACGAACTGCTTGTCGTACGACGGCGGCGCAGCGCCTGGCCGGTACGTGGCGGCGTCCCAGTAGCGCGACGAGTCCGGGGTCAGCGCTTCGTCGATGAGCACGAGCGTGCCGTCGATGAGCCCGAACTCGAACTTCGTGTCCGCGAGGATGAGTCCCTGTCCGAGGGCGTAGGCGTGCGCGTGGCGGTACAGCGCGATGGTGACGTCTTGGAGCTGCTTCGCGAGCTCGCGCCCGAGCGCCGCGGCGAGCTGCGCGCGAGAGATGTTCTCGTCGTGACCGGTGATCGCCTTCGTCGCGGGGGTGAAGATCGGATCGTCGAGCCGCGCGGACTCCTCGAGGCCCCGGGGCAGCCGTTCGCCGGCGACGGTGCCCTCTTTCCGGTACTCGGCCCACCCGGACCCCGCGAGGTAGCCGCGGGCCACGCACTCGAAGTCGACGCGCTCCGCGCGGCGCACCAGCACGCTGCGGCCGGCGAGCTCCGGATGATCCCGGAACGGCGCGGGGAATTTCGCGAGGTCGGTCTCCACCAGATGATTCGGCACGATCTTCGCGGTGCGCCCGAACCAGAAATTCGAGAGCTGCGTGAGCACCCGGCCCTTGTCCGGGATCGGCGTGGGGAGGACGACATCGAACGCCGACAACCGGTCGGACGCGACCATCACCAGCTGATCCGGACCGGCCTCGTACACCTCGCGGACCTTACCGTGACGAAAGAGCGTCGCGTTCGGGATCGCGGACTCGATGAGCGTCATTCCGGTAATACCCCCGCCAGCTTTGTGCGCCACTCCCTGGCCACGTCCTTCGCGACGTCCGATGCGAGACCGCGGTACTCCTCCGGTTGATCGAGGACCTTGCGTTCCTCTGGCGTCAGCTTCGCGAGGATCGGCCGCAGCTCCGGATCCTGCCCGGCGAGCTCGAGCGCCGACCGGGAGCCGCGATCCGCCTCCAGGGTGAGGTGGCGCACGGCCTCGTGGGCATCACGGTGACCGTGCTTCGCGAGCAGCACGTAGAGCGCCTCCGCGACGATGCCGCCCTTCGACATCCCGACGTTCGCTTTCATCCGGTCGCGGTCGATGTGGATCCCGTCGATCGATGCCCCGAGCCGCGTCGCGGCATACGCGGTCGCCGCGAGGAGCTCGCCGGAAAAGCGCTGCGAGGCGGAGTTGGTGAGGTCGCGCTGGTGCTCGCTGATCTGATCGAGGTACGTGGTGATGACCCGCGGCATGAACGCCTTCCAGATGCTCTTCACGTTCTCGAATGAGACGGGGTTGCGCTTCTGCGGCATCGTCGAGCTGCCGACCTGCTGCGCGCGGAAGCCCTCGGCGATCTCCGCGATCTCGGTCCGCTGGAGGTGGCGCATGTCATCCGCGAGGTTCGCCATGACCCCGAGGGTCGTGACGCAGGCGTGCGCGAGATCGCTCCACGCCTCCGGCTCGACGATCTGGGTCGAGTGGCGCGCCGGCCCGAGGCCGAGCTGCGCGAGGTAGCGGCGCTCGAGCGCCCGGGGGTCCTTCGAGAGCAGCGCGGGCGCGTTGTACGCGCCGACCGCGCCGGAGAGCTTCCCGGGCAGCGCCCGAGCGGTCTGTTGCAGGAACAGGATCCGGCCGCCGAGGCGGCTCACGTACTCCGCGATGGCGAACCCGAAGGTGATCGGCACCGCGTGCTGCCCGTGCGTCCGACCGGCCTGCGGCGTATCGGCCTCACCCTCGGCGAGGGCGATGAGCCGCGAGGCGAGCAAGCCGAGGCGCGGGAGCAGCACCCGTTCGACCGCTTCCCGGTAGCGCCACGCGTTCGCGGTATCGACGATGTCCATCGAGGTGGCGCCGAGGTGCACGAACCGTCGGGCATCCTCCGGAACGCCCTCGCGGATCCTGTTCACGAGCGCGCGCACGTCGTGGCCGATGCGGGCCTCTTCCGCGTACACCTCGGCCGCGCCGACGCGATCCGCTGCTGCCGCGATCGCCTCAGCCGCGTCCGTCGTGGCGATGCCCTCTTCAGCGAGCGCTCGGGCGAGCGCGGCCTCGGCCTTCGCCTGTGCCCGTACGCGGCCCTCCTCGGACAGATACGGATGGAGCGCTGCGTAGAGCTGGGCGTCGCCGCCGTAGAAGCGCGAGTCGAGCGGCGAGATCGCGTCGAAACGCGAGGTGAAGGTCACGGAGACAGGATCCGGGCGGCCATCGATTGCCGCATGGTCTGGATACGGGACGCCAGTGCTGGGTCGCCGAGTGCCAGGATCTCCGCGGCGAGGATGGCGGCGTTCGCGGCGCCGGCCTCACCGATCGCGACCGTCGCCACCGGCACGCCGCGCGGCATCTGTACCGTGGACAGCAGCGCGTCGAGACCCCCGGCGATCGCATTCGGCGAGACGAGCGGGACGCCGATGACCGGCAGCGTCTGATGGGCGGCCACGGCGCCGGCGAGATGCGCTGCGCCACCGGCGGCCGCGATGACGACCTTGATCCCGCGGCCGGCGAGCCCGCGCGCCCAGTCACGGACCTCGTCAGGGGTGCGATGCGCGGAGAGCACTCGGGTCTCGTGCTCGATGCCGAGACCCTTCAGGGTCTCTTCGGCGACGGCCATGATCGGCGCGTCGCTCGTCGAGCCCATGACGATCGCCACCTGCGCACTCATGCTGTGACCTCCACCCGGCCCTCCGAAGCGGCGATGTCCGAACGATAGAACCTGCCACGCCACGTGATGCGCTCGGCGGCGGCGTACGCACGCTCGCGCGCGTGGGTCGGGGTGTCGCCCTGCGCGACGACGTGCAGCACCCGACCGCCGGCGGTGACGAACGAGCCGTCGGCCGCCCGCTTCGACGCGGCGTGGAAGGTCCAGACGTCATCAGGCAGGCTGCCGATCGTGATCGGGTCGCCAACGCGCGGGCGCCCGGGGTATCCCTCGGCGCACAGCGCGACGGAGACGTAGGCCCGCTGGCTGAACCGGACCGGATTCGTGTGGGTGTACGCCGCGAGCCGGCCGTCACCGAGCGCCTGCATGAGCTTCGCGAAGTCGCCGCCCAGACGCGGGAGGATGACCTGGGCCTCCGGGTCGCCGAATCTGGCGTTGAACTCGATGACCTTCCAGCCCTCTGCGGTATGCATGAGACCCGCGTACAGGATCCCGCGGAAGGGCGTCCCGCGCTGCGCGAGCACGCGGGCGACCGGGGCGATGAGCCGGTCCGCGAGCGGCTGGGCCAGGTCGTCGGGGAGCGCGCTCGTTGGCGAGCAGGCACCCATGCCGCCGGTGTTCGGGCCGGTGTCGCCGTCGCCGGCGCGCTTGTGGTCGCGCGCGGGCGGGAGGGCCACGACGGTCTCGCCGTCGACGAGCGCCAAGAGCGAGGCTTCCTCACCGGAGAGGACCTCTTCCAGCACGATGGTGCCGCCGGACAGCGCGTTCGAGGCGAGCGCGGCTTCAGCCTCGGCGCGGTCGCGGGCGACGATGACCCCCTTGCCGCCGGCGAGACCGTCGGCCTTCACCACGACGGGGCCGTCCCGAAGGCCGAGGCGCGCGGTGGCCGCGTCAGGAAAGACGCGGTACGACGCGGTCGGCACGCCGGCCTCGGACATCACGTCCTTCGCGAACGACTTGCTCCACTCGAGCTTCGCGGCGGCCCGCGACGGGCACACGACCGTGACGCCGGTCCGGCGGAGGGCGTCGCCGATCCCGGCCGCGATCGGCTCGTCGGGTCCGACGATGACCAGGTCGATGTGCGACGCCGCGATGTGCTGCTCGATGCGGTCGGCCCGATCGAGCGGAAGATCGACGAGGCGCGCGAAGAGCGACATCGCGGGCGTGCCGGGGATCGCGTCGATGGTGAGGACGCTGTCGCAGCGCGCGAGCCGCCACGCGATGGCGTACTCCCGACCCCCTCCGCCGAGCACGAGGGTGTTCAGGCCCGCTCCGCCGTGGGTCCGCCCGGGGCTTCGCTGCGCTCGCTGCTGGGCGATGATCTTTCGGATCCGAGCGCCGTCGTTGAAGAACCGCACTCCTAAATCATTCCCATTCGATCGTCGCGGGCGGCTTGGACGAGATGTCGTACACGACCCGATTCACGGCGGACACCTCGTTCACGATCCGCGTCGAGACCCGGGCGAGCACCTCGTAGGGAAGGCGGGCCCAGTCCGCGGTCATGAAGTCCTCGGTCGTGACCGCGCGGAGCGCGACCAGGAAGCCGTAGGTCCGGAAATCGCCCATCACGCCGACGCTCTGCACCGGCGTGAGGACCGCGAACGCCTGCGCGACGGTGCGGTAGAGATCCGCGGCCCGCAGCTCTTCGAGAAAGATCGCATCCGCGCTGCGAAGCGTGTCCAAACGATCCTTCGTGAGCTCGCCGACGATCCGGACGGCGAGGCCCGGACCGGGGAACGGGTGCCGCCACAGGATGTCCTCGGGGATGCCGAGCTCGGCGCCGACCCTGCGGACCTCGTCCTTGAACAGGCGGCGAAGCGGCTCGACGACCTCGAGCGACATCACGTCCGGCAGGCCACCGACGTTGTGATGGGTCTTGATGCGCGCGCTCGTCTTGCTGTCCTTGGAGCGTGACTCGATGACGTCGGGGTAGATCGTCCCCTGGATGAGGATGTCGGTGGTGCCGAGCCGCGCGGCCTCCTCTTCGAAGACGCGGATGAACTCTTCGCCGATGATCGCGCGCTTGCGCTCCGGATCGGTGACGCCGCTGAGCTTCTCGAGGAACCGCGCCTCCGCGTAGACCGGGATGAGCCGCAGGCGCGGACCGAACGTCGCGACGACCTGCTCGGCCTCCTT
>JANXXG010000103.1 GCA_025350745.1 Chloroflexota bacterium
GAGCGCCATCGACGATCTTCGACGGCAGCTCCTGCAGGCCGACACCCTGGGTCTTCGCAGGGAACGCGGCCGTCGTCGCCTTGTGGAGGGCATCGTGATCGGTGGGTGCCGCCGACGGCACCGGACTCGCCGCCGCATTGAGCGAGTGGTCCATGGCTGGCTGGGGCGTGGCGCTCGCCGATGCGATGCTCGCAGCCGCGGCCGGAAGATTACGTGTGACGCCGAGGAGCGCGACGCCGAGGGCGCCGCCGAACGCCGCTCCCATGACGCCGAGCAGCGTGCGGCGTGCGAAGATGCCCTGCGGGTCCGCGGGCTCTGGTGGGTTTGCCGTTGTGGTCTCTTCCATCGGCCAAAGCTAGGGATGCGCGCGGTCCCGACCTACGGTCGGAGGTCACTGGTCCGAAGGGCCGAACGGCCCGACCTGACGACGAGCGGCTACAGCCGCGGCTTGTGCTTCGCCATGTATGCGGCCGCCTCGGCGCGCCGGGAAAGGCCCAGCTTGTCGAGGATCCGGCTGACGTAGTTCTTCACCGTCTTCTCGGACAGGAACAGCGATTCCCCGATATCGCGGTTCGTCTTGCCCTCGGCAAGGCCGATGAGCACCTTGCGCTCCTGCTCGGTGAGTGACGCGAGCGCTGGATCTTCGGCCCGGCTCTCGCGCAGCCGCTCGAGCACCTTCCCGGTGACATCCGGATCGAGGAGCGAGCGGCCGGCCGCGACCGCGGTGATCGCGTCGGCGACGGCCTGGCCGCGGGTCTGCTTCAACAGGTATCCCGAGGCGCCGGCGATGATCGAGGCAAAGAGCGCGTCGTCGTCGGCGTAGGACGTGAGCATGATCACCTTCACCTCGGGGCGAGCCTCGCGGATGGAGCGGCAGGCTTCGACGCCCGAACCGTCGGGAAGGCGCACGTCCATGACGACGACGTCGGGCTTTGACCGGGCGGCGGTCTCGATGGCCTCGGCCACGGTGCCCGCCTCGCCGACCACGCTCATGTCGGGCTGTCGACCGATGAGGCCCCGCAGTCCCTCGCGCACGACCTCGTGGTCGTCACAGATCAATACCCGGATGCTCATACGACGACCTTAGGCCGAATCGGGATCCGCATCTGCAGCCGGGTGCCGCCACCCGGCGTGGAGGTCACCTCCAGGCGGGCACCGGCGTTGAAGGCGCGTTGGCGCATGTTCCGCAGGCCTAGGCCGCCGACCGGTGCCGCACGGTCGAAGCCGACCCCGTCGTCGGCGACCTCCAGCACGACCGCCGGCCCATCCCGGAAGAGCGACAGCCGGACATGACGGGCGCGAGCGTGGCGGGCCACATTGCCGAGGGCGTCCGCCGCGACATAGAACACCGCTTCGCGGCCGGCCTCGTCCAGGCTGGCTTCGGCCTCCGGCGCGATCTTCGCGTCCGCGACGAGAAGCGCGTTCGTGGCGATCTGCGTGGCAAGGGTCACCAGGGACTCGCGGAGCGGACGGTCGGAGCCCCGGATCGGCCGCAGACCGAGGACGTAGCTGCGCAGATCGGCGATGGCCGCGTTGAGGCGGTCCACCGCACGGCCGAGATGCGCCTTCGCGTCATCGGGCGTGCTGTCGATCTGCGCGGACGCGTCCTCGATGAGCAGACCGAGGCCGTAGAGAGCCTGGATCGCGCCGTCGTGAAGATCCATGCCGATGCGGTGACGCTCCTCCAGCGCGGACATCTGGCTCGTCTGGGCGTAGAGCCGCGCGTTCTCGATCGCGATGGCGGCCTGCGCGGCGAGGGCCAACAGGGCCTCCTGATCCTCGATCGTGAACTCGCCGCCGCCGTGTTTCTCGGTCAGGTAGAGGTTGCCGACCGATTCGCCGCGCCAGCGGATCGGCACCCCGAGAAAGCTCGTCATCGGGGGATGGTGCGGGGGGAACCCGACCGATGCCGGATGCTCGCGGAGGTCGCGTAGTCGGATCGGGCGTCCCTCTCGCGGCAGCAACCCGAGGATGCCCTTCCCGACCGGAAGCGAGCCGATCATCTGATGGACCTCATTGCTGATGCCGGCGGTGTAGAACCGGGTCACCAGGCCGCGGTCGTCGAATGTCCCGAGCGCCGCGTACTTCGCGTCGCCCACGATCCGCGCCAGCTCGGCGATCTTGTGCAGCAGGGTCTCCGTGTCGAGCTCGGCGCTCAGCGCCAGCCCGGCCGCGTTGAGCGCCTGGAGCCGGCGGGACTGCCCCACGGCCCGCGCCTGCAGCTCGCCGAGGCGCCCGAAGATCACGATCGTGAAGGTGACGATCCCGGCAGCGCCGATCGCGAGCAGCGCCAGGTGGCTGACGCCGGAGGGAAGCGACGGCGCGAGCACCCAGTAA
>JANXXG010000120.1 GCA_025350745.1 Chloroflexota bacterium
CGCATGAGCCACACGGCGACGAACGCCGCGCCGAATGACACGAGGTCGATCCAATAGGCGCCCGCGATGCCCGCGCGCCCGATCACGATGCCGGCGAGCACCGAGCCGAGGACCGTTGCGAGCTGCCAGATGGTCTGGTTGAGCGCGATGGCAGCGCGGATGTGCCGCCGCTCGACGAGGGTCGGCCCGAGCGATGCCCGGGTCGGACTGTCGAGCGCCGAGAAGCACGCCCCGAGGGCGGTGAGGAGGTACAGGAGGGGCACCGACACGACGCCGGCCTGCGTGACGACGGCGAGGATCAGGGTCACGGCCGCGAGACCGGTCTGGGTCGCAAGGAGCAATCGTCGCCGGTCGAACGCGTCCGCGATCGCGCCGCCGAACAGTCCGAGGGTCAGGAGCGGCACGGCCTGGAACAGACCGATCACACCGACGTCGAACGACGAACCGGTGATGAGGAAGACCTGATAGGGCAGCGCGACGAGCCGAAGCTGACTCCCGGTCAGCGAGATGAGCTGACCGACCCAAAGAAGCCGGAACGAGCGCGACTCGCGGAGCGGAGCGAGGTCGGGTGTCACCAGGCGCAGCCAGCGCCCCATCAACGGTCCTTGTGGTCGAGCGGATCGATCCTCCGATCCAGGTAGATCCATAGGGCCCGGGAGTAACGGAAGCAGACCGGCGCGAGCGGCAGGAACGCGGCACCGGAGACGAGCAGGACCCACTCGACGGGCCATTTCGTGACCCACAACACGACGCTGAACACGACGGCGACGAGCGTGACGGCCAACCCGTAGCTGATCGCCATCGCGCCAACGAAATAGCCGTGCTCGCGCTCGTAGTACATCCCGCAGGACGCGCATCGCTCGGGCATCGTGATCACGCCGGTGAACAGCGGACCGCGTCGGCAACGCGGGCAGCGGAGCGTGAGGATGGCGCGGAGCATCAGCTCCGCCGCGTCGCTCCGAACAGACCAAGGAACGTCGCCTCGGCGACGCAGACGTTCTCGAATTCGCCGAGATGCAGGCTCTCGTTCTCGGAGTGCGCGTTCGACGCGGGATCCTCGACCCCGGTCACCAGCAGCGCGGCGCCCGGGAACGTGCGTGCGAAGTCGAACAGGAAGGGGATGCTGCCACCCTGACCGATGTCGATGGCCTCTGTGCCCCATGCCGCGCCAAGCGCCGCCTTCAAGGCGGCGTATGCCGGACCGGTGGTCGCGCCGGTGAAGGCTTCGCCGGTCGGGCCTCGGGTGATCGTGAGCTCGGCACCCCATGGGATGTGCGTCTCCAGGTGCGATACGAGCGCGTCCTGCGCGGCCTTCGCGTCCTGGCCCGGCGGCACGCGCATCGAGAGTCGTGCGGTCGCGACGGGCCACAGGGTGTTCGAGGCCTCCTGCACGGACGTCGCGTCGAGGCCGATGATCGAGATCGACGGCTTGGTCCACATGCGCGACGTGATCGAGCCATCGCCGATGAGCTTCACCGACGGGCGGGATCCGACGTAGCCGCGCAATTCCTTCTCCGTGAGATCGAGTCCGTCCGTGTCGCTGTGTTTCAGGCCTTTCACGGCCACGCGCCCCTGGTCGTCGTGGAGCGATGCCAGCACGCGCGTGAGCGCCATGAGCGCGTCGGGCACCGCTCCGCCGTACGCGCCGCTGTGCACCGCGTGATCCGCGACGCGGACCTCGACCGTCACGAGCGCGTTGCCCCGAAGGGTCGTGGTGATCGCCGGCCGGCCGATCCGCCAGTTCGACGAGTCCGCGATGATCACCGCATCGCAGTCGAGCGTCGCTCGCTCGGCGACGAGATAGTCCATCAGGTGGGCGGAGCCGGACTCCTCTTCACCTTCGACGAAGATCGCGACACCGCAGGGCGGCGTGCCGCCGTACGCGCGCAGCGCTGCGAGGTGCGTGGCGATCCCGGCCTTGTCGTCCGCGGTGCCCCGGCCATAGAGCCGTCCATCTCGCTCCGTGGGCTCGAATGGGTCGGTCTGCCAGCGGTCGCGTGGTCCAGGCGGCTGCACGTCGTGATGCGCGTACAGGAGAACGGTCGGTGTGCCGGGCGGGCCCGGGACGCGGCCGACGACGGCGGGGTGCGCGCCCTGCCTGCCGACGACGCGCGCGTCCACGCCCGCGGCCTTGAAGAGCTCCGCCGTGAGCTCGGCGCTGCGCTGCACCGGCGCGGCGTCGTAACCCGCGGCGCTCATCGAGGGGATCCGTGCGAGGCGTTCCAGGCCCGACCGCACCTCGGCCATCGACGCGCGGACCTTTGGGCGCAGATCGGCGGCGAGCTGCTCGGCGTTCACGGTCCGCGCAGTCTAGATACACCGGAGGACGAGGTGCGGTAGTCGCGAGCGCTCACCGGCGAAATGAGCAGACGTGGATGCCGCCAGAGCGAGGGCCTCGCGCCGATCCGGCCTGCGATATCGTCGAGATACGGCAGGAGCTCGACGCGCATCTGATCGTCGCTGGCCACACGTGCCCGGGCGAGGCGAGCCGTGATCTCCGCGCGCATCACCTCCGGGGGTGGAAGGGCGACCCGTCCGCTGAACACGGCGGCGATCCAGCGCGCC
>JANXXG010000123.1 GCA_025350745.1 Chloroflexota bacterium
TCGCCGCCGCCGCGAGGAACAGCTGCGCGAGATCGCACAGCGTGTCGCCGGTCGCGTCCGGACCACCAGCCAGGCAGTGACGCTCGAGCCGATGCTCGCGTTCGAGCGGCGCATCGTGCACCTCGCTCTGCAGGGCCAGCCCGGTGTCCGCACCGAGTCAGTCGGCATGGATCCGAACCGCCGCGTCGTCGTCAGCTCCACCGCCGCGGGCGCGCATGGCCCGGACGATGGCTTCCGTCCGGCTCCGTCCGGCCCAGGTGGCTTCCGTGGCGGCCCTCGTTCAGCTCGGCCCGGCGGCCCGGCTGGTGCCGGTGGCTTCGGCGGACGCCGGCCGTACCCCGCCCGGCCCGGCGGTGTTCGGCCGCCACGCACCGGAGGCTTCGGCCCGCCTCGCTAGTGCGCGATCACAACTGGTCGGCGGAGCGCGTCCGGGGCAACTTCCGCCTCGACGCCTTCTCCGGCGTCTGCGCGGGCGTGTACCTCGGTGTCGTGATCGGCTTCCTACCCGTCGTCGTCCGGCGCATGGGCGGATCGACCGAAGCGGTCGCGCTCGTGGTCGCGGGGCCATTCATCGGACATCTCTTTTCACCGGTCTTCGGCTACCTGCTCGCGAAGGTCTCACCGGTGCGGGTCACCGCGCTCACCGCCACGATCTCGCGGCTCATCTTCCTGACCGGGGTGCTCGTCGTGACCACCCCGATGGCCCTCGCGGTCGTCTCCGTCGTCACCTGGATCATCGCCATCGCGAACATGGCCTCGTACGCGATGTTGATGCAGGGGATCTACCCCGATAGCGAGCGGGCATCGGCGATGGGCAAGGTGCGCGTCGGGGTGTCCATCGCGAGCATCGCGAGCGCGACGTTGGCCGGCCTGTTCATCGATTCGTTCCCAGCCACGATCGTGTTCGCCGTAGCGGCCGCGATCTCGATCCCCGGTGGCATCGCATTCGGCCGGATCCGACACGATGGACCGGCGCTCCCCCTCGTGCGGCGGCGGCCGACCCAGATCGCGCGTGACGTATGGCGCGACAAACGGTATCGGCGGCTCTTGATCTCATTCTCGATCTTCGGCTTCGGCAACCTGATGAATGCGGCGCTCTATCCGATCCTGCTCGTCGATCACTTCAACGCGTCGAACAGCTTCGTCGGCATCATGACCGCGCTGCAGTCGGCGACCGCCGTGGTGGCGTACTTTGTCTGGGGCCGCTTTATCGACCGTGGCTCATCGCTTCGCACGACCGTGATCGCCACCGCGCTCGGGCTGCTCATGCCCCTGGGCTATCTCGTCGCACCGAACGTCTGGTTCCTGCTCCCGGTGGCGGCGGTCGCCGGCATCACGAACGCCGCCGGAGACATCACGTTCTTCACGAACATCGTGCAACTTGCGCCGCGAGACCGCGTGGGCGACTACGCCGTCGCGCAATCCTCGCTCATGGGACTACGGGGGACCGTCGCTCCGTTCGCGGCCGCGACCCTGTTGACCGTCTTCGCGCCGCAGTCGGTGTTGCTGTTCGCGATGGGCCTGATGGTGATCGGCCTCTTCGTCATGCAGCGCGCGGTGCGGTTGGCGCTTGCTGGGGCATCGAACGGCGCCGAGGTCGTGCCCGCTTAGGGCGACAATCATCTCCATGCTCCGCATCGCGGCACTCTTCGTCACCGTGCTGCTCGCGGCGTGCTCAACAGCACCCGTCGTCGCTCCGAGCGTGAGCCCGTCCCCCAGTCCGACCGTCCCTGCGGCGAGCCCGCCGGTGGTGACTTCCACACCTGCACCGATCCCGTCGCGGTCGAGCATTCCCCTGCCCAGCTTCGCAGGGATCATCGCGCCTTCGGGCACGGTCGTCTGGGCATTCGTCGCGGCGAGCCGGCTCTTCCGATCGACCGATCGCGGCGAAACCTGGCAAGAGCGACCGCTTCCGTCCGGCCCGGCGCCCGCATTCGCATTCGTGGACGACCACGAGGGCTTGGCGCTCGTCCCGGGGTCGCCGGCGATCCAATGCCAGGGTCCGGTCGGGTCGCTCTCGCACACCGCTGATTCCGGCGCCACGTGGGAGCGCCTCTCGCCATCGGGCATCGGCGATGCGCAATGCAAGGACACGATCGCGTTCGTCGATGCCCGGCACGGTTACCTCAGCACGTATGACCCGAACAGCGCGCCCCTCATTTACCGCACGACCGACGGTGGCCTCACCTGGACGGCCTCGCGTCCGTTGCCCGATCCGCCGGGCTTCCGGACCCTGTCCGGCGCCCAATCCCTGCGTATCCGCGCGATCGCGGGCTTCGGGTCGGTCCTCCTCGCCTCGGCGAGCGCGAACAGCCCGGCAGCGGGTGGCCTCTACGCGTTCCGTTCGACCGATGGCGGCGCGACTTGGTCCCATGCGAGCACGGCGCCGGTATCCAACCGGGACCTCACATTCGTCACCGCGAGCCGCTGGCTGCAGATCGGCCAACCCGACGACTCGAAAGAGACGAGCGACGGTGGCCTGACCTGGCACACGTTCACAACGGAATACCAACAGGCTGCGCCGATCGCTCCGACCGTTGTGTTCGGCGACGCTCAGGTGGGCTACGCCACCGTGCGCGGGCAGATCATGCGCACCGTCGATGGCGGCGTCCATTGGACCTTGATCCGCACGCCAGGAACGTTCTAGCGGAGCGCGATCCCCGACTTTTCGATCGCGGCAAGGAAGCGGTCGGCGATGAGCTTGTAGCCATC
>JANXXG010000163.1 GCA_025350745.1 Chloroflexota bacterium
ACGAAGTCATTCCTCTTCTCGGACCTCCGCGGCTATACGGCATTCACCGAGCAACACGGCGACGACGCCGCGAACGAGGTGGTGACCGAATATCGGCATCTCGTTCGCGCGGAGATCGCGCGAACCGGAGGCCATGAGATCAAGACGGAGGGCGACAGCTTCTTCGTGGTGTTCGAGAGTGCGCGCAGCGCGGTTGACTGCGCGCTCGGGATACAGCGCGTGACAGCGGAGCACACTGCGCGGCAACCCGACCGGCCGATCCGCGTCGGCATCGGTGTGCACACCGGTGAGCCGATCCTCGAGAAGGGTGATTACATCGGTCTCGCGGTCAACATCGCCGCGCGGCTCGCCTCGAACGCCGAACCGGGCCAGACGCTGATCAGCGAGATCGTCCGTGCTCTGCTGCCTTCAACCGGCCTTCCGCCGATGACGGAACGCGAAGGGCTCACGCTGAAGGGGATCGACCAGCCGCCGCGTGCGTATGTGATCGAGCCACCGGGACCGGCAGCACCGACGCCTACTGGCTAGTAGCGGGACACCGTGTAGCGGAGGATCATCCGGTTCGCGACCGCGTCGACGCCGCGGCTGACAGCGAACCAGACGACGAGCGCGATCAGCGCCGCAACATCGATGATCCGGCCTCCGCTGAGCTCGGGAACGATGCCGGTGGCGACAAACGGCTCGATCGCGCGGAACGGCGCCACGAACGGCTCGGTGAACGCGTAGCAGGCAGCGATTAGGGGCGTGCTGCCGTCGACGGCGGCCAGCTTCAGCCCGACGCGGGCGATCAGCGCGATCTCGAGGATGAGGAAGGCGATCCCGACCACGCGCGTGACGATCGCGAGCTCGCGCCTCAGCAGGGCCTTGGCCGCCGCGTCAGCCTTCGCCTTGCGAGCGACGGGAATGCGCTCCGCGACACGCTCCGAGCGTGCGGGAGCGACCTCCGACGTAGATGCCGGAGCTGCTGTGACCGCTGTGGGCACCAGTGCCGGGGTCGCGACAGCTGTCGGGTTCGCGACCGCCGAGGCGAGCGCCGAGGCGAACTCACTGGCCTTGCCATAGCGCGCCGCGGGGTCCTTCGCCGTCGCTTTGAGCAGGGCCTGCTCGATGGCCGGCCCGATACTCGGGTCGATCGTCGACGGGAGCGGCAACGGGTCGCGCACGTGGGACAGCACGACCGCGAGCGGCGTGTCGGCGCTGAACGGCACGCGCCCCGTCACGAGCTCGTAGGCCATTATTCCCAGCGAGTAGATGTCGCTGCGGTGGTCGATCTCGAGCCCCTGGCTCTGCTCTGGACTCATGTACTCGGGCGTGCCGACGCCCACACCAGTCTGGGTCTGCTGGGCTCCGGCGATGATCCGCGCGATGCCAAAGTCAGCTACGACCGCCTTGCCCGAGGTGGTCAGGAGAATGTTGGAGGGCTTCACGTCGCGGTGGACGATCCCCTGGTTGTGCGCGGCATCGAGTGCCTCCCCGACCTCGCGCACGATGCGGCTCGCCTCGCCCAAGGGAATGCGCTGCCCTGTCCGCGCGAGCTCGACGAGCTTCGCCTTGAGCGTGCCTCCGTCGACCAACTCCATGACCAGGAACGAGTGCCCGTCGACCGTGTCGAAATCGAAGACCTGAATGATGTTCGGGTGCTGCAGGCGGGCGATGGCTTTCGCTTCTCGATCGAAGCGCTCACGCATCTCGGGGCTTTCGGAAATGCCGGGATGCAGCACCTTCAGGGCGACAGTGCGATCGAGCGCGGGCTGGAAGGCCTTGTAGACGGTGGCCATCCCGCCCTTGCCGAGCTGGGCGAGGATCTGAAAACGGCCGATCGTCGTGCCGTCGGGAAGCGTCATGGTCGAGATGCTATCGCAGAAAGCTGCCTGCGCGATCCTTGCCATCGACTGGTCGCCGTGGACCGCGACGACCGCTTGCGGCCAAACGGCGTGGGTTCGAGGAGAGGGCCGCCCCCGTTTCGGGGAGCGGGGGCCTGGGATTCCGTATCATCGAGCAGCGATGCGCCGGGGTGGGCTGCGGGGAAGGGTGTCATGGTCCTTGTTGGCGACCGACTGCTACGTGGATATTCGGGGATTCGGGCTTCTAGACATGGGTGAAGCTGTGGCCTTGGATCGCTCCAGGGCCATTCCGTTCTCGTACGCGAAGCTCACCTAGGTGCATTGG
>JANXXG010000193.1 GCA_025350745.1 Chloroflexota bacterium
CCGAGGCGATCACCCGGGGTCACGCCTGCGCCGTTGCCGGAATGGTCGCCGGCGCCGCACCCGCCGGTGGCCTGCGTGTCGTGTATGGCGACGAGGTCACCGCATCCGGCGGACCGACCGTCGAGGACCGGCCGACCGTGCTGTGCCTTCAGGGATTCGGCAACGGCCCGCTGCCCGTCGAGGTGTATGTGCCCCTCGTCTCCTTCAGCGGGCACCGCGCGGCGATCCACGTGGCCACCGCGCGACTGTTCGTGTTCGCGCCCGCGGCCGCGCTCGAGTCCACGCTCGATGCGCCGGCGCTCGTCCTCTCCGGCGACTACGGCAGCGTGCGCCCGCTCGAGGGCGAGATGAGCCTGACCGGCCTCACCCGATTCGCGAGTGACGTCTTCTGCGAGGGCTTGGCGACGAAGGACGGCGTCGTCCCCGTTCCGAACGTCCTGCCGTACGACGCGGCACGTTGAGCGCATGAGCAAGAGGAACAAGAAGACGCGCGGTTCCCGGCGACGGAAGAACGTGCGGCCCGGCCGGGCTATGCCCGCCCGGGACGAGCCCCCTTCAATAGCGCGGATCAAGAAGTGGCGCGGCATCGGGCTGTACCTCGGTCTCGTGCCCCTCGCCGGTCTCACGGCGTGCGACGTCGGCGTGTCGATCGCCTGCCTCCCGCGCGAGATCTACCTCGGCATCTGGGCTGCCGTCGTGGGTGCGGTGGTCGGCCTTAGCATTCGGCTCGTTCTTGAACGCCGCCGATCCCAACAGCATTCGCCACATGGCTGATCCCGGCATCGACCTCGTCAGCCACTCGTCGCTGCACACCGAGCGCCTGGGGGAGCGGCTGGCCTCCCTTGCGGAGGCCGGCGACGTCATCGCGCTGTGGGGCGAGCTCGGGGCAGGGAAGACCGTGCTTGCGCGCGGCGTGGCGATCGGACTCGGCATCGACGAAGAGGCCGTGACGAGCCCGACGTTCATCATCCTGCACGAGCACTTCGGTGGGCGACTGCCGCTCTATCACCTCGACCTCTATCGCCTCGAGCGAAGCCAGCTCGGGTCGACCGGCTGGGAGGATGCCCTCGATGCGGGCGGGGTCACGGTCATCGAGTGGCCGGACCGTGCGGGGGACGATCTGCCCGCCGATCGGGTCGACGTTCACCTCGAGCACGTCGCGGAGACGAAGCGTCGCGTCACGGTCGAGGCGACGGGCCCGCGATCCCGGCGGCTCGTCGACGCGCTGCGCGCCGACGCGTTCCCGGAAAAGCCGGAAAGACCGGAGAAGCCGTGAGCGCGCTCCTCGCGCTGGACACGTCGACGGAGTGGGCCTCCGTCGCGATCTACGACGGTACCGCCGTCCTTGGCGAAGAGACCTGGCACGCCCAACGCCGCCACGCCGAGGAGCTCTTCCCCACGATCGAACGGATCCTGTCCCACACCCGCGTGCCCATGGCGTCCATCACCAAGATCGCCGTCGCGACCGGACCGGGCTCGTTCACCGGGCTGCGCGTCGCGATCGCCGCGGCGCAGGGCCTGGCCCGCGGGAGCGGCGCCACGCTCGTCGGCGTGTCGACCCTCGACGTGCTGGCGTACCCGCACGCGTCGTCGAAGCTGCGTACCTGCCCGCTGCTCCCGGCAGGCCGCGGCGAGTTCTACGCAGCGCTCTACCAGGAGCGCAACCGCAAGTGGGCCCGGCGATCGCCGTTCATCGTCGGACCGCTCCTGGACATCTGCCGGCAGATCGGCACCCACACGCTCTTCGTCGGTGAGATCGATGCCGAAGCGGAGTCGACCCTTCGCGACCTGCTCGGGCCCCTTGCCCTGTTCGCCGCGCCGGCTTCCCGGATGCGCCGCGCGGGCTACCTCGCAGAGCTCGGGTGGACCGAGATCGCCGAGCGAAAGCAGCAGCCGCTGGGCGCGCTCGAGCCGATCTACGTGCGCCAGCCGGCTGCCGGGGGGACCTTCGCCCAGCCCTTCGCGGCACCGCCGGCCGACGATCAGGCCCTCGGACTGCCGAAGCGTCCATCCTGAGACAAGGTACAAAGGAACCATGGTCTCGCTTGCGCCCGTCGTCATCGACGATATGTCCCTCGAGGACATCGACGCCGTGCAGGAGGTCGAGCGGAGCTCGTTCCCGGTGCCGTGGCCCGCGAATGCCTTCCGCCACGAGCTCACCCAGAACCGGAACGCGCGCTACGTCGTCGCGCGCCTCGGCGACCGGATCGTCGGATACGGCGGGCTCTGGCTCATGGTCGACGAGGCGCACATCACCACCTTCGCGGTGCATCCGGATCACCGGCGGCTGCGCATCGGAGAGCGGCTGCTCCAGCGGCTCTTCGAGATCGCGGTCGTCATGAACGCGGAATGGCTGACGCTCGAGGTGCGGGCGTCGAACCTGGCGGCCCAGAAGCTCTATGAGAAGTACGGCTTTCGTCGTGCGGGCGTCCGCCGCCGGTACTACAGCGACAACAGCGAGGATGCGCTGATCATGTGGACCGAGCGGCTCAAGGATCGCGTCGTTCGCGACCGGCTTGCGGTCCTGCGCACGGAGCTGGAGTCGTTCGAATGAGGATCCTCGCGATCGAGACGAGCTGTGACGAGACCGCCGTGGCCGTCGTCGAGGACGGCCGCCGCATCCGTGCGAACGTCATCGCCACCCAGCTCGCCCATCAGGCCACGGGCGGCATCATCCCCGAGGTCGCCGCTCGCGAGCACCTTCGTTCGATCGATCCGATCACCGACAAAGCGCTCCGCGATGCCGGTGTCGAGCTGAAGGCCGTCGACGCCGTCGCAGCGACGGTCGGCCCCGGCCTCGTCGGGTGCCTGCTCGTCGGTGCGAACTACGGTCGTGGGCTGGCGCTCGCCGCGGGCCTGCCGTTCATCGGCGTGAACCACCTCGAGGGACACGTGTACGCCAACTGGCTCTATGACACCGAGGACGTCCCGCCGGAGCCGGAGCTCCCTGCGGTCGTGCTCGTCGTGAGCGGAGCGCACAGCGACCTCGTGCTCATGGAGGCCCACCGGCGCTTCCGGCTCCTCGGGCGGACCATCGACGACGCGGCCGGCGAGGCGTTCGACAAGGTCGCGCGGCTTCTCGGTCTCGGCTTTCCCGGCGGGCCCGAGATCGAGCGGGCCGCGAAGGACGGGAACCCGAGCGCCTATCCGCTGCCGAAAGCGTGGCTCGCGGACCGCTACGACTTCTCGTTCTCCGGCTTGAAGACAGCGACCCTCCGCCTCGTGCGGTCGCTCGAGGAGAAGGGTCCCGTGCCGGTCGGCGATGTCGCGGCGTCGTTCCAGAAGGCCGTCGTCGACGCGCTGGCCGAGAAGACCGCGCGCGCGGTCGCTGAGCACGGGGTGCGCAGCGTGATGCTGGGCGGCGGGGTCGCGGCGAATACCGCGCTGCGCGCCGAGATCCAGCGCCGCGTCGCCGTCCCGCTGCGGGTCCCGCCGCTCCGCCTGTGCACCGACAACGGCGCGATGGTCGGGGCTGCCGCGTTCTATTCGCTCCGTCATCGCGGTCCGGAGATGCCGGCCGGCGTCCGCTCGAACCTCCCGCTCGCGTGAGCGGTCCCGCGCTGGTGGCGACGCTCGACGAGGCGAAGGCGCTCGCGTCGCTCGGCGCGCCATCGCCCGAGGCGATCACCGATCTCGTGCTGCGTATCCTCACCGAGGCCAGCGATGCGCCGGCGGTGATCGACGCGCTGAAGGGCGCGAGCGACGGACGTGCGCTTCTGCGGATCACCGATGGCACGCGGGCCATCGAGTTCCAGGCCGGCGACGGCCGGCTGTCCGCCGCGATCAGCGATCCGAAGGGGAAGGGCCCCAAGGTCGATGCGACCGCCGCGACGTGGCTCGGCCTCTTTGGCGGCACGCTGAAGCCCTGGCTCGCATTCACCCGTGGCCTCGTGATCTGCCGCGCGGGCCTCACCGAGCTGCGCTGGCTGCAGCAGACGGCGGAGCGCCTGCAGCGCGGGTACGCGAATGCCCGGAGCACCGTCCGATGATCGACATGCCGCCGGTCAGATATGCGCGCAGTGGCTCGATCAGCATCGCGTATCAGGTGACCGGTGACGGTCACGGCGCCGATCTGGTGGTCGCGCCCGGTACGGTCTCACATCTCACGCATCTGTGGCAGCGGCTGGGCACGGCGCCGCCGATGGTCGAGCGGATATCCCGCTTCGCCCGGCTCATCCGGTTCGACAAGCGCGGGACCGGGATGAGCGATCGCACGACCGGCATCCCGACGCTCGAGGAGCGCGCGGACGACATCCGGGCCGTCATGGACGCGTGCGGGAGCCGCGAGGCGGTCATCCTCGGCGCGTCCGAAGGTGGCTCGATGGCCTGCATGTTCGCGGCGATGCACCCGGAGCGCACGCGATCGCTCATCGTCTGGGGTTGCCAAGCCGCGTTCATCAGCTCCGCCGACTACCCGTGGGGGGTCACCCGTGCGGTGTACGAGCGCCGTCTTCTCGATCTCGAGCGGGACTGGCCCTCGCGCGACTACATCCGAACGTGGGGGGCCGGGATCGGCCCGGAGGCATCCGAGGAGATCGTCGACGGCGTCCTCGCCGTCTTTCAGGCCGCGGCGTCTCCGTCCGCTGTCGTCGCCCTGGAGCGGATGAACGGCGATCTCGATATCCGCGGGGTCCTTGGAGCGATCCGGGTGCCCGCGCTGATCATGGCCCGCGAGGGCGATCCACTCATCGATACGGACGCCGTTCGCGACCTTGCCGCTCGGATCGCCGGTTCATCGCTCCGGCTGTTCCCCGGGAGATCGCACGCGATGGCCGCCCCGTGGCTCGACCTCGATGGTGAGCCCATCTACTCCGCGATCGAGGAGTGGGTGACCGGCTCCGCTCCCGCGATGTCGACGGACCGATACCTGACCACGATGCTGTTCTTCGACCTCGTTGACTCGACAGCGCAGGCGACGACGCTTGGCGACCTCGCCTGGCGCACCCTGCTCGACCGTCACTACGCGGCGGTCCGCCGCGAGCTCGAGCGGCACGCCGGCCGCGAGATCGATACGGCCGGCGACGGGCTGCTCGCGACGTTCGACGGACCCGCGCGCGCGATCCGCTGTGCCCGGGCGATCGAACGAGCCGATCGAACGATGGGTCTCTCCGGCCGGGCGGGGGTCCACACCGCCGAGGTGGAGCGGGCCGGTGCGGCCATCCGCGGCATCAACGTCGCCGTCGCCGCGCGGATCTGCGCCGCTGCCACGGCGGACGAGGTCCTTGTGTCGAGCACGGTCCGTGAGCTCAGCGCCGGATCGGGTATTCGGTTCGCCGACCGCGGGTCGTACACGCTGAAGGGCATCGACGGCGAGCGGCAGCTCTTCGCGGCGGTGGACTAGGCTCCGCGCGGTGAGAGAGTCCCCCGGCACGCCGCGGCCCGACGACACGAGGGCCGACGACGAGACGACGAAGGTCCACCGCGCCGAGCCGAAGACCCGGACGCCGGTCGAAGCGAAGCGCGAGGGGCCGACGCTCGACGACGTCAAGAAGGACGAGCGGGTCAAGGTCTACATCCGGTCGGCGAACGCCCAGACCGGCGCCATCGGGTACACCGAGCATGGCGAGCGCCACGCGAACACCACCGCTGACGGCGCCCGATTCATCCTCAAGTCACTTGGGCACGAGGCCCGCCGCACCGAGATCGGCGCGGTCGCGGCCTACTTGCACGACGTCGGCAACGTCATCACCCGCGAGAAGCACGGCCAGACCGGGGCGCTCCTCGCGCAGGGGATCCTGATCGATCTGGGGTTCCCCTTCGAAGAGATCGCCGTGATCATGGGCGCCATCGCGAACCACGAAGAGTCCGAGGGCGGCCTGCCGGTGAGTGCGGTGTCCGCGGCCGTGATCATCGCCGACAAGAGCGATGTGCATCGCTCGCGGGTGCGGAACCCGAAGACCACGACGTTCGATATCCACGACCGCGTTAACTACGCCGCGACGAACGCGGAGATCAAGGTCTCCCGGCGCGAGAAGCTCATCACGCTCGATCTCACGATCGACACCGAGGTCGCGCCGCTGATGGAGTATTTCGAGATCTTCCTGTCGCGCATGATGCTCAGCCGGCGCGCGGCCGAGTTCCTCCATTGTCAGTTCGCGCTCGTCATCAACAACACCCGGCTCCTCTAGGCGCACCGCCCCTACGCTTCGGGCGTGCATGTCGCGTTCCTCACCGATGTGGCGCTCCCGTATGTGTCCGGCGTCACGGTCGCGGTGCGGCGCCAGCGCGACGCGTTGCGCGAGGCGGGGTGCACGGTCACCGTGGTCGGTCCCCGCGGTGACGTCGATATCGCGGAGCCTGATCTCCACATGCCCGGGACGCCCGCCGGGCACCGGCTGGCGCTCTTCGGTCCGCGATTGCCGTCGAAGCTGCGGTCGCTCCACGTCGAGCTCCTGCACGCGCATTCGGTCTTCGGCGCGTCGTGGGCCGCGCTCGCGGCCGCGCGAACGCTCCGCCTGCCGTTCGTCGTGACCGTGCACACCCGCTTCGACGAGTACACCCACTACGCCGGGTTCGCCGCCCCCCTCGCTCACGCCCTCGTCGGTCCGTATACCGGTGCGGTCGTCGCGGCAGCAGATCTCGCGATCGCACCGAACGCCGAGCTGGCGCAGGAGCTTCTCGCCGCCGGCGGCGCGAGGGCGGTGCGCATCGTGCCGGCGCCATTCGACGCTGAGCTGCTGCACGGCGATGCCGCGCGCGGTCGCGCCCGTCTCGGCGTCGCGGTAGGCGTCCCGGTGCTGCTGTCTGCGTCGCGGCTCGCGGTCGAGAAGCGGGTCATCGATCTGATCGAGCTGCTCGGCGCGGTGACGTCGACGGAGAGCGTGCTCGTCTTCGCGGGCAGCGGGCCACAGGAAGGCGAGCTGCGCACCGCCGCGGAGCACGCGGGGCTCGGCCCGCGGATCCGATTCGCCGGCCAGCTCGGGCTCGGAGGCCTGGCCGACGCCTTCGCCGCGGCCGACGTCGTCGTGAGCGCCTCGCGTAGCGAGACCCAGGGCCTCGCGCTCTGCGAAGCGGCCGCTGCGGGACGGATCGTCGTCGCGCCCGATCGTGGCGGATACGCCGAGGTGCTCGGCCATGAGGTCGGCGGGCTGTTCCCCTCCGCCGCGCCGACCGCGGCGGAGCTCGCGACCTGCGTGGACCGGGCCCTCGCCGACACCGGGCTCAGGGAGCGTCTCGCGTCGGAGGCGGGGCGGCGTGCGGCCGCAGCGTGGTCGCCCGTCGCGGTCTCGGCCGCGCTCCGTGACGCGTACGCCGCCGCCGCTCGCGTGACAGAATGACCGCGCTTCCTTTGTCCTGGAACGCAGACCTCGAAACCACTGTTGCGGAGGCTCCATGTCGAGCGCACGTGATCGGGCGCCGCTGCGCCAGCGCGTCGCCACCGCCGCGGGCGGCGTCGTCCTCCGCCAGGGTGAGCACGGCCAGGAGGTCGCGCTCCTCGGTCGCCTGAACGATGGGTCGTGGGTCTTGCCGAAGGGAACGCCCGATGGGGGCGAGACCCTCGAGGAGACCGCGCTGCGCGAGGTCCGCGAAGAGACCGGCCTCGACGTCCGGATCCTTCAGCCGCTCGGCGAGATGACCTACAGCTTCGCCGCGACCGGCGAGCGCGTGAACAAGATCGTCCACTTCTTCCTGATGGAGCAGACCGGCGGCGACCCGTCGCTGCACGACGCCGAATACGACGAGGTCCGCTGGGTCAGCGTGCCCGAAGCGCGCCGCATGCTCACGTTCGACACCTACCGGGACGTCCTTGATCGGGCCCTCGGCGCGAGCGCCCGGTGAAGCGCACCCCGCTCTACGACGAGCACGTTCGCGCGGGCGGGAAGATGGTCGAGTTCGCGGGGTACGAGATGCCGATCCAGTACCCGACCGGCATCGTCGCTGAGCACCGCGCCGTCCGCCAGAACGCTGGTCTGTTCGATCTGTCGCATATGGGGGAGTTCTTCTTCACCGGCGCGGGCGCCGGCGCAGCGATCGACCAAATGGTCTCGAGCGATATCGCCGGCCTCGCGGTCGGTCAGGCGCGATACGGCCTCCTCACGAACGAGCGCGGGACGATCGTCGACGACGTGATCGTCTACCGCTTGGCCGATGACGAATACCTCATGGTCGTGAACGCCGCGAATGTCGCGAAGGATCACGCGCACGTCCAAGCGCACCTCGCGGC
>JANXXG010000199.1 GCA_025350745.1 Chloroflexota bacterium
CTACTGAGACCTGTCCGGTCCCGGTGCCGTCTACACCGATCGTGATGTCGTGTTGTTTCACGAAGGTGACGAGAACAACCTCTCCGGGCGGTGGAACCCAGGAGCAGGTGGCTTGCTGCCCGCAGGCCGGTCTGCTCCAGGACTGAATCCGCGCCTTGCCAGTTGGGGTTGCCGATAGTTGGATCTGGGAGCCGGCAGCAGCGACAAACAGGCACGTAGACTCGCTGCAGGTTTGTGTGGAACCGGTAAGAGCGACGATCCCGGGACCGGATGCGGTGACGGTGAAGGAAACGCTGGCTTTCGGCCGAAAGACCGCGCTGATCGTGCGGGGGCCATTCATCGCCACGTGACACACCGCCTGGCTGCCGGTGCAGTCGCCTTGCCATTCTACGAACTCGCCACTCGCTGTCCTCGGTGGACACCCAAATCCGGCCATCCGTGGACACCTGAAATCCGGCCATAGAGCCTGAGCCGAGACGTTGACGGGCGTGCGACCGCGTGGTCGCCCGCCGGGATGGCCAACGTCTTGAGCGATGAGAAGAAGGGACAGGTAGTAGCGCTGGGCCAGCTCGGATGGGCGTTGCGGCGCATCGAGGAAGCCACCGGCGTCCGGCGAGAGACGGCGAGCCTGTACCTGCGCGCAGCTGGGATCGAAGTGCGGCCGCCGGGCCGCTGGGGGCACCCACTTCCAAAAGCGGCCATAGAGGTGTCCACCGACTCGGCGGGGCCGGGGGCAAATCCGGCCATAGAGGTGTCCACCGGGTCTGGCGGCGAGACGATGACCACCACCGAGCCGCCGCGACCGAGCCGGAGCCCGTCGGCGAGCGCGTGCGAGCCGTTTCGGGAGGTGATCGAGGAGGCGCTTTCGCGAGGGCGCAACGCGATGGCGATTTGGCAGGACCTCGTCGACGACCACGGTTTCAGCGCGCGGTACTCGAGCGTGAAGCGCTACGTGCACAAGCTCCAGGGTGAGACGCCGCCCGAAGCGCGGGTCGTCATCGAGACGCCCGCTGGCGAGGAAGGCCAGGTGGACTACGGCGAGGGGCCGATGGTCCGGGACCCCGAGACCGGGAAGTACCGCCGCACCCGGCTTTTCGTCTTCACGCTCGGATGCAGCCGCAAGTCGGTGCGGCTACTTGCGTGGAGGTCGAGCACTCGGACCTGGGCCGAGTTGCATGAGCAAAGCTTCAGACGGCTCGGCGGCGCGCCGAGAATCATCGTCCTCGACAACTTGCGCGAGGGCGTCCTCGCGCCGGACATCCACGACCCAGGCCTGAACCCGCTTTACCGCGACGTCCTCAAGCACTACGGCGCGGTGGCGATCCCGTGTCGGGTCAGAGATCCCGACCGGAAGGGCAAGGTCGAAAGCGGAGTCGGCCACGCGCAGAAGACGCCGCTCAAGGGGCTTCGCTTCGAGACGCTTGAAGCCGCACAGGCCTACCTGGATCGCTGGGAAGAACGCTGGGCTGACACGCGGATCCACGGCACGCGGAAGCGTCAGGTTGCTGCCATGTTCGCCGAAGAGAAGCCCTCGCTGCTGCCGCTGCCGGTCGAGCCCTTTCGCTACTACGCCTTCGGCAAGCGGACCGTGCACCTCGACGGCTTCGTTGAGGTCGAGGCGGCCTACTATGCGCCTCCGCCCGGCAACATTGGTCGCGAGCTCGACGTGCAGTGGGACGGTCGGGTGGTGCGCATCCTTGACCCGCGGACTGGTCTTCTGTTGCGCGAGCACCTGCACCAGCACCGGGGCTCCCGGCGGATGCGACCGGAGGACCGACCGACGCGAACGCCGCCGACGACTGTGCAGTTGCTCGCTCGCGCGGCGATCGTCGGCGTGTCGATCGGAGCGCTGTGTCGAGGCATTCACGCGCAGGACGGCGAGCTGGGCGTGCGCAGCATCCTGGGCGTGATCTCGCTCGCGAAGAAGTACCGGTCAGAACCGACGAACGAGGCGTGCGCGGCGGCGATCGAGATTGGCGTCCCCACCTACCGCTTCGTCCGACGCTACCTGGAACACAAATCGCCGCTGGAGGAGCAGGCGCTCAAACAAGTCGATCCACTCATCAGACAACTCACCCTGTACCGCGACCTCATCAACCTCAGAACCAAGGAGCCGTCATCATGAACACCGTCGAAATTTCCCGCGCCCTCCGCAAGCTCCGCCTCAGCGGAATGGCAGACACTCTCGAGACGCGCCTCGTCGAAGCCCAGTCGTCGAAGATGCCGCCCATCGACTTCATCTCGATGCTGGTCAGCGACGAACTGGTGCGCCGGCAGGACCGACTGCTCGACCGGCGCACAAAGGCGGCTCGCTTTCGCGTGCCGGGCAAGACGCTCGACGCCTTCGATTTCGACTTCAACAAGAAGATGGATCGAAAGCTCGTCTTCGAGCTGGCGACCGCCCGCTTCGTCAGCCAGCACGAGGATGTCTTCTTCCTGGGCCAGCCCGGCACCGGGAAGAGCCACCTCGCGCAGGCCATCGCGCTCTGCGCGATCCAGCAGGGCCACAAGGTGCTGTACCGCGAGGCCTACGCGCTGATCGAGGAGGTCGCTGACGCGACTCTCGCCGGCGAACGCAAAGAGGTGATGGCCGAACTCCAGGCCGTGCCGTTGCTGGTGATCGACGACCTTGGGATGCGAAAGCTGCCTTCCACCGCCGCCGAGGATCTCCTCGAGATCGTCATGCGTCGCTACGAGCGGGCGAGCACGCTCATCACCTCGAATCGGCCGGTGGAGGACTGGGGAAAGCTGCTTGGCGACACCGCTGCGGTTACCGCGCTGCTCGATCGGGCGCTCCACCACGCCCACGTCCTCAAGTGCGGGCCGCGCAGTTGGCGGATGAAGGGCCACGTCGAGGACTTGCGCGCTGCTGAGGCACAGGGGTAGATGCGCACGCGTCTCGGCTCAGCCTATGGCCGGTTTTGAGCTGTCCTTGTATGGCCGGATTTCAGACGTCCACCGAGGAGATGGCGCACCTGCTCGAGAACCTGGGGGCGGTTGAGGTGCGATTCACGCCGGCCGAGCCTGCCGAGCTGAACAAAGCCATCTC
>JANXXG010000200.1 GCA_025350745.1 Chloroflexota bacterium
CGTTGCTGATCCACATCTTGCGGCCGCGCAGGATCCAGTCCGTGCCGTCACGCGTGGCACTCGTGCGGAGCTTCGTCGCATCGCTGCCCACTTCGGGCTCGGTGAGGCCGAAGCAGCCGATGACCTCACCGCTACAGAGCCGGGGCAGGTACTGCTTCTTTTGCGCTTCGGTGCCCCACTTGAGGATCGTGAGCTCGACAAGGGAGATCTGGACTGAGAGCGTCGTCCGGACGGACGAGTCGGCCCGTCCGATCTCTTCGGTGACGAGCGCGTGGGAGATGTAATCGAGGCCATGACCGCCGTATTGCTCGGGGATCGGGCCCCCGAGAAGGCCGAGCGGCGCCATCTTTTTGAGCACGTCGGCCGGGAAGGTCTCGGTCCGATCGCGCTCTCGGGCGCCCGGCGCGATCTCACGGTCCGCGAAGTCCCGCGCGAGCTTGCGGATCTCTTCCTGTTCCGGCGAGAGGTCGTAGTCCATCGGCGTCAGTCTAGGTATCGAGCGTGGCGTAGGCGCGGACGGGGAAGGTGCCCATGCCGGCCACCTTTACCGGGACCGCGGTGAACCGATAGCCGCCGCCGGGCAGCGCCGCGAGGTTCGTGAGGTGCTCGCAGATCGGGATGCCGGCCGCAAGGAGCGTCGTGTGCACCGGCCGCTCTTCGCCGGTGATGTCGTCGCTCGACCAGATGGCGCGCCGCGTCCACCGTCAGGAACGGGTGTCCAATGAAATATGCATCGGTGCGCCAGTGGCGATCCCAGCCCGTCCGGATCAGCACCGCCTTGCCCGCGACGTCCGGTGAGACCAGCGCATCGCGACCGATGGACCGACCGGCACCGGTCGCGTCCACCGTGACCGCAGGGATGTCGGCGACCCGGTCGAGATCCAGGCCGCCGAGGTCGACGCCGTCGGCGTAGCGATGGAACGGGGTGTCGAGGTACGTCCCCGTGTTCGAGCACATCTCGATGAGCCCGATCTGGAACTCGGTGCCCGCCGCGTACCGCGAACGGCCGGCCTCACGGCTCAGGGAGTCGGAGATCTTGGGCGCCGGCAGGCCCTGGTAGGTGACCATCCCGCGTTCCACGACATGGCTGAGATCGATATGCCGCCTCGCGGTCATTGCATCCTCCTCACGTTCGACAAGGTCCGTCATCGGTGACGCCCACTGACGTCAAAGGGGAGAAGTCGTCGCGGAGCAACGATGAATGGACGCCACACGCGCCGCAATTTACGGTCGCATGCGGGTCGCGGCCGATAGCATCGATGTGATGTCGACGAGCCGCAGCGCGTCCCCACTCGCCATCTGGGCAGCCCTCGGCTCCGTCTACGTCATCTGGGGCTCGACGTACCTCGCGATCGCGATCGCCGTGCAGACCCTGCCGCCGTTGTTCTCGGCCGGACTCCGGTTCTGTGTCGCTGGACTAGCGCTCCTCGCCCTCACCGCCGTCCGGCGCGGCTTGCACCTCGAGTGTCGCCAGCTCGTCGCTGCCGCGACCGTGGGCCTGCTGCTCATCGTCGGCGGGAACGGCTTCGTGGTCCTGGCGGAACGAACCGTCCCGTCCGGTCTCACAGCGCTGATCGTCGCGTCCGTTCCGCTCTGGATCGTGATCCTCCGTCGCGTGGCGGGCGACCGCATCCATCTCTCCACGCTCGTTGGTGTCGCGGTCGGGTTCGCGGGCGTCGCCTTCCTGGTCTTCCCACGCGGCTCGACGGGCGCGGTCGACACCGGCGGCGTGCTGCTGCTCCTCGTCGCGACGATGTCCTGGGCCACCGGCACGTTCCTCGCGCCGCGGCTGCGGATGCCCCGGAGCTCCTTGCTCTCGACCGGCGTCCAGCAGCTCGCTGGCGGCGTGGTCCTGCTCGTGTTCGGTGCAGCGATGGGAGAGCTGGCCCACCTCGAGCCGGCGACCTGGTCCACGAGCTCACTCCTCGCGATGGGGTACCTCGTCGTGTTCGGCTCGCTGGTCGGATTCACCGCATACAGCTGGCTGCTCCAGCACGCGCCGGTGTCGCTCGTCTCGACGTACGCGTACGTCAATCCGATCGTCGCGGTGCTCCTCGGTGCCCTGATCCTGGCGGAGCCGATCACGCCGTCGATCGGCATCGGCGCGGCGATCATCGTCGCCGCGGTCGCGTTCATCGTGTCACGCGAGGGCGCGAGACAGCGCGCCGCCCGCGCGAGCTCCGAGCCGAGCGCCATCGGGACAGCGGCGGACTGAGAGGGGGAACGGGTGTGACGAACGCGATCGAGATCCATGGCCTGACCAAGGACTACGGGAATGGGCACGGGATCTTCGACCTCGACCTGGCGGTGACAGAAGGCGAGGTGTTCGGGTACCTCGGGCCGAACGGCGCCGGCAAGACGACGACCCTCAAGCTCCTCATGGGTCTGATCCACGCGTCGCGCGGTGGGGCGACGATCTTCGGGCTCGACGTCGACCGGGACGCCGTCGCACTGAAGAAGCGGATCGGCTACGTGCCTGGCGAGCTTCCGCAGTTCGGCGGTTGGCGGGGCGCGGAGATCGTCGGGTATGTGGCCGGGCTGCGTGGTGACGTGCCGGACGACAAGGTCGAGGCCATCGCCAAGCGCCTCGACCTCGATCTCGGCCGCAAATATCGCGAGTACTCGCACGGCAACAAGCAGAAGCTCGCGCTCCTCATCGCCTTCGCGCCGGAACCGGCGCTGCTGATCGTGGACGAGCCCACCACCGGTCTTGACCCGCTGCACCAACAGGTGTTCCACGCGCTCGTTCAGGAGGCGAAGGCGCGGGGCGGGACCGTCCTTATCTCCTCGCACGTGTTGTCAGAGGTCGAGCAGGTCTGCGACCGCGTTGGGATCGTGCGAGACGGCCACCTCGCGACGGTCGGTCCCATCGACCAGCTCAGCGGCATCAAGGCGCACCACGTCGCCATCGATTTCGCCGGCGCTCCGCCCATCGACCGGCTGCGGGCGCTGCCGGGCTTCGAGCAGGTGTCCGTCGAGGGCCTGCGCGTCCGGGGGTTGTATCGCGGGAGCTTCGAGCCTTTGCTCGCGGCCATCTCCGGCAGCCCGGTGACGAGCCTGACCAGTCGCGAGCCATCGCTCGAGGAGATCTTCTTGACCTACTACTCCACGTGACCGTGTTGTGGCTCGCGGTCCGGTCCCACCGGACCGGAGCGATCGCGACGGCCGGCATCGCGGCGGTAGGCGGCTTGCTCAATGCGTTCGGATTCGTTCAGATCGCCGGTGCCACGCACGCCGAGCGCCTCGTCTTCGCGCACCAGATGGAGGTCCTCGGCAGGCAGTTCTCGTACATCCTGCCGCCGCCAGTCCAACTGGACACGATGGGCGGCTACCTCACGTGGCGCCAGTTCGGATCGATCGCGATGCTGTACGCCATCTGGGCCGTGCTCGCTGCGACCGGCGCGGCGCGTGGCGATGAGGAGCGAGGACTCACCGAGCTCTGGCTCGCGAGCGGCGTGTCGCGTGCCCGTTGGCTGGTGGGACGCGCGGGCGGATTCGCGCTAGCGGCGGCCGCATCGATCGTATTGGGCATGCTGATCACCGCCGCCGGCGCGGCTATCGCCGGCGATCCGCTGCCGGTCGTCGGCGTGGTCTCCGAATCGGTCGCCTTTCTCGCGATAACTGTCTGGGCATTCGGCCTGGGGCTACTCCTCGCGCAGGGGTTCCTGACCCGACGTTCGGCCGCGCTGGCCGGGTGCGGCCTGCTGATCCTGCTGTTCCTCTTGAACTCGGCGATCCGATCGGGCATCGACGTCGGTGTGGCGCGATGGCTTTCACCGTTCTTCTACTTCGACCGCAGCGCGCCGCTCCTTGACGGAGGTGCGCTCGATGGTCCGGCTTCCGTGGTCCTTGTAGCCACTGCGGCGCTGCTCGTCGCGCTCGCGACGGTCGCGTTCGTTCGCAGAGACGTCGGGGGAACGATCTTCCGGCGCCGACGGCGGGTCACGACGCCCACCGCCCGGCCCTCGCGCGATCGCGTGCTGCGCATGCCGGTGCTGGCCGCGGTCGACCAGCAGCGAGGGTGGATCGCCGGCTGGACCGTCGGTCTCGCGATCCTTGCCTATGGCCTGGTCTCGATCACCAAGGTGCTGGTCAGCGTCATCCGAGCCACCCCTGGGCTGACGCAGTACCTCGAGGCGACCGGAGTCTCAAGCGACACGGAGTTCGTCGGGGTGATCTGGTTCGGCACGGCGCTGCTGATCATCGCGATATTCGTCGTGGTGCAGGTGAACGGCTGGGCCGCGGACGACGGTGAGGGGCGACTCGAGCTCGTGCTCGCGCAGCCGGTCTCGCGTACGCGTGTCGTGCTCGAGCGCATCGCCTCGCTCCTCGTCGCAGTCCTGATCATCGCCGCCGTCAGCACCCTGGTCGTGTACGGCACCGCGAACGCCAATGGCGTCGAGATGCCGGCCGGGCGCACCGCTCTCGCCGGTCTGCTCATGCTGCCGGTCTCGTTCGCCCTCGGCGGCGTCGGCCTGGCACTGGTCGGATGGCGACCGCGTCTGGCGGTCGTTGTCCTCGGCGTCGTCACCGCGATCTCGTACTTCACGGAGCAGTTCGCGCCAATCTTCAAGCTGCCCGAGTGGGTGCAGCGAACGTCGGTGTTCGCGCTCTATGGAATGCCGCTGTCCCGGGACGACTGGCCGGGCACCGGGATCCTCATGAGCATCGGCGCTGCGGGCACGGCGATCGCGATCATCGCGATGCGACGCCGCGATGTCGGAAGCTAGGGGAGTCGCTCGAAGACGGCCGCGATGCCCTGGCCTCCGCCGATACAGAGGGACGCGAGCCCGTACTTGCCCTTGCGCTTTCCGAGCTCGGTGATGAGCGTGAGCGCGAGCCGCGCGCCCGAGGCGCCAAGCGGATGGCCGAGCGCGATCGCTCCGCCGTTGACGTTGGTCTTGTCGCGATCGAGACCGAGGTCCTTCTCGACCGCGAGGTATTGCGTCGCGAACGCCTCGTTGATCTCCACCAGGTCCATGTCCGCGATCGTGAGGCCCGCACGCTTCAGCGCCTGACGGCTCGAGGGAGCCGGGCCGATCCCCATGATGTCCGGGTCCACGCCGCACACCCCGCCGGACACGATGCGGGCGATCGGTGTGAGCCCCGCTGCCTGGGCGGCCTCCGCCGACGCGATCACGAGGGCGGCCGCGCCGTCGTTGATCCCGCTCGCGTTGCCGGCCGTCACCGTCCCGTCCTTTTCGAAGCGAGCGACAAGCTTGCCGAGGATCTCCATGCTGGTGTCGGGACGGATGTGCTCGTCCTTGTCGACGGCAGTGACGCCCTTCTTGGTCTTGACCTCGACCGGCACGATCTCCTCACTGAACCGGCCCGACTCGCGGGCCTTCGCCGCGAGCATGTGGCTGCGGTACGCGAACTCGTCGGCCGCCTGCCTGCCGATCCCGTACGTGCGGCCGAGATTCTCGGCGGTGTTCGCCATCCCGAGCCCGTTGTACGAGTCGACCAGCGCGACCCAGAGGTAGTCCTCGAGCTTCTGCTCGCCGAGCGGCAGGCCCCAGCGCGCACCGCGGATCATGTGCGGGGCCATCGACATCGCCTCTGCGCCCCCGGCGAGGACGAAGTCCGCCTGGCCGAGCTGGATCTCCTGCGCCGCGAGGAGGATCGCCTGCAGGCCCGATCCGCAGAGCCGGTTGATCGTGAGCGCGGGCGCTTCGATCGGCGCCCCGGCCTTCAGGCCGATGTGCCGCGCGAAGTAGACGGCGTCGCCGCTCGTCTGCAGAACGTTGCCGAAGATGACCTGATCGATCTTGTCGGGCGAGATCTTCGAGCGCTTCAGCGCACCCTTTGCGGCGACGATGCCGAGGTCGGTCGCGGAGACGTCGCGCAATGCTCCGCCGTATGTGCCGAAGGCGGTGCGCGCGCCGCCGAGGACGACGATCTCGTTCATGTCCTCATTGTCCCACCACCCGCTCTGGCGGCGCGGACGATGGCCCGTTCGACCGCGTCCGCGGCCGCACGCTGGATGACGAAGGGGTCCGCGACCACCGGGCCCGCGGCCAACGCGAAGATCGTGTCGCCATCGCGATCAGTGTGCGCCGGCCGGACGGCGCGGGCCAACCCGTCATGCGCCGTCATCGCGACACGGCGCGTCGCGTCACGATCGAGGGCAGCGTCGGTGAGCACCGCCCCGATCGTCGTGTTGCCGGAAGCCGGCACGAGCGGCCGCGACTCCGATCGCGCGACCCACTCGCGTTGTTCTTCGTCCCAGATGTCGCCCAGCGCATTCACCACCATCACCGCGGTCACCGTCGCCGCGCCGGCGCGGAGCGACACGATGCCGAGGCCACCGGGCCTCGATCCGCCGGCGAGCTTCGCGACGGTCGCGCCGGTCCCCGCGCCGACGAGGCCTTCGGCCGGCTCGCGCGTCGCCATGCGGCAGGCCGCGTGACCAGCGGCAGCATCGGGCCGGACCGTGCCGTCGCCGATGATGAGATCGAAGATCACCGCGCCCGCGACGTGCGGGACGCGCCAGTTGCGCACCGCGATGCCGATGCCCTTCTCCTCGAGGAACGCCATCACGCCGCCATACGCGGCGAGGCCGAACGCGCTCCCGCCGGTCAGCAGGACCGCGTGGAGGATCGCCGTCGCTGACGCCGGTCCGATGATGTCCGTCTGGATCGTGGCCGGGGCGCCGCCGCCCATATGGACTCCCGCCGTTGCCCCGCCTTCGCAGAGGATCACGGTGCAGCCGGTCATCGCGACCGGGTCGGTCCAGTGTCCGATGGAGAATCCGGATGGCAGGCTCACGTCCCCGCCGAGTCTGCCACCATCTAGGCATGGCCACCCGCAGCGAAGCGAACATCCAGAAGAGCGAGGCCGTCTCGACCGCGGGAATGGTCACGGCCGAGCATCCGCTGGCGGCCGAGGCCGGTGCGCGGATCCTCCGCGAGGGCGGGAACGCCGTCGACGCCGCGGTGGCAGCGGCGTTCGCGATGGGCGTCGTCGAGCCGACGACGAGCGGGCTCGGCGGTGTCGCCTGGTGCGTCATCCGTCAGCCCGACGGCACGGTCACGACGATCGACGGTGGGGGCGCCGCCCCGGTGCGAGCGACGCCGGCGATGTTCGAGCTCCAGACGTCGGGCGCCTCGGGAATGTACGGCTGGCCCGCGACGAAGAATGACGCCCAGAACGTGGGCTATCGCGCGGTCGGGCAGATGGGGGCGGTCGCCTGCCTCTGTCACGCCCTCGCGGCGTACGGCACGATGGATCGCCCGTCCGTGATGCGCGACGCGATCAGCCTGTCCGCCGATGGCTGGGATGTCGACTGGAACCTCTCGCTCTCCCTCGCGCTCTACTACGACCGCCTCGCGAGCGTCGAGGCATCGCGTGCGATCTTCTTCCGTCCGAGCGGCGCACCGCTGCGGGCGGCGACCGGCTTCGAGGCGGGGGACCGCCTCATCCAGCGGGACCTCGCGGACAGCCTCCGTGCGATCGCTGCGGATGGACCGGACGTGTTCTATCGCGGCGAGCTTGGTCGGCGGATCGTCGCTGACGTGCAGGCCCACGGCGGGCTGCTGAGCGAGCCCGACCTGGAGCTGTTCGAGGCGCGCGAACAGCCGTCGCTCGCGATCGACTATCGCGGTCTGACGCTGCACACCCTGCCTGGCGCATCCGGTGCGATCACGACCGTCGAGGCGCTCCGGATCCTCGAGGGCTTCGAGCTCTCCAAGATGGATCCGCGATCGGCGGTCGCGCTCCACCTCATCGCCGA
>JANXXG010000278.1 GCA_025350745.1 Chloroflexota bacterium
GTGTAGGCTTCGACGACCGCTCTGCCGAGATGGCACTCATCGCGATCCAGGGACCGCGGGCGGCGACGATCCTCTCGAGCGTCACGGACCTCGAGGTCCGTGAGCAGTCCATCGAATCGTTGCCGCCGTTCGGCGTCGTCCGCGCGCGGGTCGCGAACTCGCGCGCGATCCTCGCTCGGACCGGGTACACCGGCGAGGACGGCTTCGAGGTCTTCGTCGACAACGACCGCGCCGCCCAGGTGTGGTCGCGCCTGATGGCCGCGGGCGCGTCGACAGGCATCATCCCGATCGGCCTCGGTGCGCGCGACACCCTGCGCCTGGAGTCCCGGTACTCGCTGTACGGGAATGACATCGACGAGACCACGGATCCGATCGAGGCCGGGCTCGGCTGGACGACGAAGCTGGACAAGGACTTCGTGGGCCGCGACCGGATCGCGGCGGTGAAGGAACAGGGACCGACGCGGCGGATCGTCGGCCTGGTGGTCGAGGGCGGCGTCGCCCGGCATGGCCACGACGTCACCAAGGACGGCGCGGTCGTGGGCCAGGTGACGAGCGGCACCTTCGGGCCGACCGTGCAGAAGAACATCGCCCTGGCCTACGTGCCCGCAGAGCTTTCGAAGGTCGGCACCGACGTATGCGTGCGCATCCGCGACAAGGACGTCCCCGCTAAGGTTGTGAAGACCCCCTTCTATAAGCGGGCCACGTAGTGGCCCGGACAACCAAGAGGAGTGCGCGGTGAGCACCGTCCCCGATGACCTGAAGTACTCCAAGGAGCATGAGTGGGTGCGCGTCGACGGCGACGCGGCCACGATCGGCATCACCGCCTTCGCCCAGGAGCAGCTCGGGGACGTCGTGTTCGTCGAGCTCCCCGAGAAGGGCGCCCGCGTCCGCCAGCATGCGTCCCTGGGCGTCGTCGAGTCGGTGAAGGCCGCGAGCGACGTCTACGCGCCGGTCTCCGGCGAGGTCATCGAACGGAACATGAAGGTGATCGAGAGCCCGGAGCTCGTGAACGGCCAGCCGTACGGAGACGGGTGGATGATCAAGGTCCGGCTCGCCGACAAGGGCGAGCTCGCGACGCTGCTCTCCCCGGCCGACTACCGCACGCACATCGGCGAAGGCTCCGCCGCAGCCGGCGACTAAGCGACAGGCGGAGCGCTGACCAGGGTGAATCAGAACCCGTACTCCCCGCACACGACCGCCGATCGCGCTGCGATGCTCGCGCGCATCGGCATCACGAGTGTCGACGACCTGCTGTCTGCGGTCCCGAAGGACGCCCGCGGTCCCGCGATGGGCGTGCCGGCCGGGCTCTCGGAGCTCGAGGTCCAGGCCCACCTCGAGAGCATCGCGGCGCTGGACCGTCCGGCGGGCGCGGGCCGGTTCTTCATCGGCGGACCGGTCCAGCGGCGATACATCCCCGCGGCCGTGGCGGTGCTCGCGTTCCGCGGCGAGTTCCTCACGGCATACACGCCGTATCAGCCCGAGGTCAGCCAGGGGACGCTACAGGCGATCTGGGAGTACCAGTCCCTCATGTCCGAGCTCCTCGCGATGGATGTCGTGAACTCATCCATGTACGACGGCTCGACCGCGGTCGCGGAAGCGGCGCTCATGGCGGTGCGCCTCACCGGCCGGCGGCGCGTCGTCATCGCGAGCGAGGTGTTCGCGCAATACCGGCAGACCCTCGCGACGTACGCGAAGGGTCCCGAGCTCGAGGTCGTCGAAGTGCCGACCGCCGAGCTCGCAGCGCATACAGCTGACGCGGCCTGCCTCATCGTCCAACATCCCGACGCCCTCGGGACGCTCGTGGACGTGCGCGTCATCGCCGAGGCCGCGCACGCCGCGGGCGGCCTCTGCGTCCAGGTCGTCGAGCCGCACCCGAACGCGCTCCTCGAGCCCCCCGGCGCCCTCGGGGTCGACATCGCGGTGGGTGAGGGGCAGCCGCTCGGCATCCCGCTCTCCTTCGGAGGCCCGCACCTTGGGATCATCGCCTGCCGCGAGCCGCTCGTGCGCCAGATGCCCGGCCGCATCGTGGGTCAG
>JANXXG010000223.1 GCA_025350745.1 Chloroflexota bacterium
CGATGAGCTCGAACATCGTGAATCCGGAGAAACCCGCACCGCCGCACTCGGACTGAATGATGTAGCGCACGTCGGGCGACATCGTCCACGAGCACCCTTGGTAGCGCCGATGTTCCACGCCGTCGAACCCCATGACGATCCCGAGCAGCCGCGCCCCGGCACCCTGCTCGCCCGGATCGCGCGTGACCAACAATTCGCCGTTCGGGAACGATGCGACCATGACGGCGCCACCCTCGATCGTCCGGACGGTCTTGCCGCTCGCGAGGTCCACGATGCGCACCCTCGCCTTCGCGGCTCCGGTCTCGCTGTCGGCGTCGATGCCGGCGAGCATCGTGCTGTCCCGCGACCACGCGAGGGAAACGGTGCCGTCGGCGGCATAGCGGCGGAACGGTCCAGTCACGCGCGCGACCATTCCATTCTTGAGGTCGACGAGAGCGACGTGGCCGTCGGCGTTGTACGCCCAGATCGCGACGCGGTCGCCCGCCGCGTTCGGCACGGCCGTCCACGGCAGTCCGCCGGCCGCGCCGATCGCATCAGCAATGTTCCGCATCGCGCTGCCGTCGGCGTTCCCGACCCACACGCTCCGCCCGACCATCAACAGGCGCCCGTCGGGCAGCCAGTCCGCGTATGCGAATGGTCCGTCGGCGGCGGTGGGTTGCGCCAGCGGCGTGCCGATCCCCGTGAAGAGCTGGATCATCGTGGGCGTCACGCCCGTTGGGGACCCGATGGCCTGGTACTGGATGGCTGGGCCACCCTCCGGAGACACCGTGAGGGCTCCGGCCGCGCTCACGCGATGTGAATCGGCGGCGGTCCGTGATCCGCCGGTCGCGATCCCGTAGACCTCGCCGGTCGCGAAGATGTTGACCACGCGCGTCGCCGGGAACTCGACGTTGACCGTGAACCAGTCGATGACCGCATCGCCGACCGCCGCGCGCGTCTCAGCGATCTTGAAGCCGATGGGCTCGGTCTCCTTGAAGGTCAGCTGCGCCGTCCGGTCATCGGTCCAAACGAGCGTCGACCTCGGGAGCCAGCGTTCGACCGATGCTTTCTCGACGGCGAACGGGAAGGTCAGCACGATCGCGACCGGTCCACCGGTCGGTGCCAACGTGAACCCCGTGCCATCCACGTACGGCGCCCCATTCACGGTGATGCGCACGACCGACCCGGGCAGCCTGCCGGTCGGCGCAGCCGACGCGGATGGGCTCGTGGAGCGGGAAGCCGGCGACGCCGACGCACCTGCCAGGGTGGAGCCACAGGCTCCCAGCACCAGCGCGACAAGGACGAGGGCGATCGTCTTCATCGCCCCATGGTCGCGCCTGCTTGGCCGCCCGGATGACGAGACGGTCACCGCCACCCGCATACTTCCGTCATGGCACGTGATCGGATCGCGTTCATCGGGGGCGGCGTCATGGCCGAGTCCATGATCAAGGCGCTCCTCGACAAGCACCTCGTCACCCCGTCGCGGCTGTCCGTGACCGGACCGCGACGCGAGCGGCGCGCCGAGCTCGCGAAGGCGTACGGCATCGTCGCGCACGCCGCGAACGCCGACGCCGCGAAAGCGGCGGACGTCGTCGTCCTGTCGGTGAAGCCGCAGGTCCTACCGACGGTCATGAAGGAGCTGCGCGGGAAGCTGCGCAAGGACCAGCTCGTGATCTCCATCGTCGCCGGCGCGAACATGCGGGCCCTCGAGATGGGCCTCGCACATCCGGCGATCGTGCGGGCGATGCCCAACACGCCGGCGCAGGTCGGCATGGGCGTGACCGCGTGGTACCCGTCCCAGGCCGTGTCGGCCGCCCAGCGCGAGCACACGAAGGCCATCGTCGCCGCGCTCGGCGAGGAGCTCATGGTCGAGGACGAGTCGTACATCGACATGGCGACCGCGCTCTCGGCGACCGGGCCGACGTACGTCTTCCTGCTCATGGAGGCGCTCGTCGATGCGGGAGTGCACCTTGGCTTCTCACGCCGCGTCGCGGAGGAGCTCGTGCTGCGTACCGTCGAAGGCTCGGCGTTGTTCGCGCGCAAGAGCGGCCGCCACCTCGCGGAGCTCCGGAACATGGTCACCTCGCCTGGCGGCACGAGCGCGGCCGCGATCTACCAGCTGGAGAAGGGCTCGCTTCGGACGGTGCTCTCGAAGGCCGTGTACGCGGCGCACCAGCGAGCCGTGGAGCTCGGCGCGATCACCGAGCGCAAGCTGCTGAAGGACGAATGAGAAACGCGATCGCGTGCCGTCAGGGGCGATCGCTCTGGTCATCACGTTCATCGGGTCGCTCAGCGGTTCCGGGATCGCGCGCGTGGTGAGGCTCAGCCCCGCGCGCTAGAGCGCCCGGCTCGCTAGCTGGGCTGGACCTGGTTGACCTCGAATACCTCTCCGTGCCGGTCGATACGCGCGTGCGCGTCGACCGAGCGAAGCCACTGCGCTCCACCCGCAGCAAGGGCCTCGAACGTCTTGGCCTCGTGGACCCTCGGCCAGAGGAGCGTCGTGTGCTCATGGGGAGCGCCCTGAATGAGGAAGCGTTCGAGGTCCGTACGCGTTGCGAGGACGACCGCGCGACCGGACGTGGTGCCATCCGGGGCCCAGTTGACCTGCCGTGATTGCCAGCTGCCGAGCCAGGCGGGGGCCGGTCCGTCGGATCCGACGACGCCGATGAGCGGCGTCGGGCCGAAGTCCCAGAGCCAGGCGGCCGTCTCAGCCACGATCTCCGGGTCCGCAAGCGGACGCCACTCGCTGTCCGCGGCCGGGAGCTCGAGCACGAAGCGGTCGTATGCGACCTGACTGACCTGCATCACGCCTCTGGGATACGCCCCTGGGAGGACCCCGCACAGTCCCCCGCCGGGGGTGCTTCGGCTAGTACCTGGGTACTACGCGGGCGAGCTCGAGGCACGACGGAGCGCCACCAGCCTCGCCGGGTCGTCTGTTACGACCTCCGGCACGCGGAACCGAGCGACGCGATCCAGCGCGTCCTGGTCGTCCACCGGGTAGACGTGGATGTCGAAGCCGGCGGCACGGATCGTCCCGACGACCGGATCAAGTAGCTGATCGAGCCCGATGTGCACGCTGTCGGCGCCCGCCCGCCGGGCGGCGTGGACCGCCTCGTACGCGACCCCATCGTGGCGCAGGTATGACTTTGTCGGTCCCAGCAGGAGGGCGGTGCGGATGTCCGGACAGAGCTGCCGGCACCGGGCGAGCAGCGACACTGACGCC
>JANXXG010000227.1 GCA_025350745.1 Chloroflexota bacterium
CAGCGGCACGTAGTCGGGATGCTCGTAATAGGCGAGGCGGATCACGCGGGTGAGTCCGCCGGACGATCCGTTCGTGTGACCCCGGGTGAACGCCTCGAGCCCGAGCACGGTCGCACCGCGCTCGGCGATCCGCGCCGCAGCGGCGCTCCCGTCGGCGCCCAGGCCGATCACGATGGTGTCGGTCAAGCCGGACGCCAGTCGGTCCGGTCCAGCTGGTACATCACGAGCACGCCACGCACCGCGGTCGCCAGATCATCGGCGCGCCGCATACCGGTCTTCCGCATGATCCGATGCGAGGCGACGTTGCCCGCGTGCGCGAGGCTGATCAGCTCCGGGTACGCGAACGATCGGAAGAAGTGATCGCGTGCGGCGATCGCCGCCTCGGTCGCATACCCGTTGCCCCAGAACTCGCGCCGCAGCCGCCAGCCGATCTCCGGCCGCGTGGCGGCCTCGGTGATGAACGTCGGAAATGCCACGCCACAGAACCCCAGGAATGCGCCGTCCGATGCGCGCTCGATCGCCCAGCGCCCGAAGCCGTGCTCTGCCCAGTGCCAGTACATCTTTTCGAATGTGGCTGTCGCGCGCACCCGCGCGTGGGGTCGACCGTCGCCGATGTAGCGCATGACCTCCGGGTCTGCGTTCATGGCCAGGAACGGTTCGAGATCGTCCTGGCGGAACAGTCGCAGCTCGAGCCTGGCGGTCTCGAGCCGCAGGACCTTAGGTGCGTCCGAATTCATCGAAGAATCGCGCAAGCACCATCGCCGCCTTCGGCATGAGATCGAGCCGCACGTTCTCGTCAGGCGCGTGTGCCCGCGAATCGGGATGGCCGTAGCCGATGGCGACCATCGGCAGCTTGTGCGGGTTGCAGACCTGGTACTGCGGTGCCGTGCCCGGGCTGGAAAAGACGCGCAATGGCTGCACTCCGTACACGGCGGCCGAGGCGCGCTCCGCGGCGTCGACGATCGGAGCATCCACCGGGCCCCAGTAGGGATGCTCGCTGCCCCAGTTCTTGATCGCGATGTCCTCGAAGCCGCGCTTGTCGAGATGGGCGCGCAGCTGCTTCTCGATCTTGTCGGGATCCTGATCTGGGACCAGGCGCATGTCGATCTTCACGTGGGCCTCGGCCGGCGTGATCGTCTTCGCATCATTGCCGGTCCAGCCGGACCAGATGCCCGCGATGTTGCAGGTCGGGGCGAAGAGCTGGGCCACCTGAGCCTCCGAGCCGCTCCGGCCGCCGACGAATCGCTTCGCCCCGTAGATCGCCTTGATCTTCGCCTCTTCGAAGGGGATCGTCTTCAAATGGGCGAGCTGCTTCTCGGTCGGCCTGCGCACGTCGTCGTAGAAGCCGTCGATCGTCACGGTGCCGTCGGGCTTTCGCATCGTCGCGAGCGCTTCGACCAGCCGCCACGCCGCGTTCTCGAACAGCGACGCGCCGCCGGAGTGGGCGTCGTAGCCGAGCGTCTTCAGCGAAAGCTCGACGTACAGGATCCCGCGGACCCCGCAGATCAGCGTCGGCCGGTCCTGAGCGTCGAGGCCGCCGCCCTCCTGCAGCGAGCCATCGCCGGCGGTGAGGTCGGGCCGCTCCTGCAACATCGCGTTGAAGTGCCGGCTCGATGACTCTTCTTCGCCTTCGACAAGGAAACGGATCTTGATCGGGAGCGGCCCGATCGCATCCTGGTACGCCTCGGCGGCCTGGACCCGGATGAGGAACTGGCCCTTGTTGTCGGACACGCCGCGGGCGAACAGCTTGTTGTCGCGGATCGCCGGCTCGTACGGCGGGCTCGTCCAGAGGTCCAGCGGCGCGGCCGGCTGTACGTCGTAGTGCTGGACGCAGATCAGCGTCCGAGGGCCGCTACCCATCTCGCCGACGACGAGCGGGGCGATGCCGTCCTTCTCGATGATCTCCACCTTCGCCCCGGCCTTGCGCAGCCGATCGGCGGTCCACTTGGCGCCGCGCGCAAGCTCGGGGAGCACGGCGGTCTCGCAGGGGATCCTGCAGAAATCCGAGAGCTCTTCGATCCACCGCGGGGTCCGTTCAGCGACCAGCTTGTCGAATTTCTCGTACGCCAATCAGAAACCTCCGCGATGGGATACGCGGGACTCTAGACCGCGCGTCGGGCACGCGCGCGGCGCCGCCGCCCCCGCACGAATCGGAAGATGAAGAAGCCGATGAAAACGACCGGGATCCCGATGACGACGTACTCGATATATGCCTGCGGGATCAGCCGGCGCACTGCGGGGCCGAAGAACGCCCCGAGCAGCGTCCAGAACGACCAATAGATGATTCCCGCGAGGAACACCGCCGCCGAGAATTCATGCAGCGGGACCTTCGCCGTCCCTCCGATGAGCGACATCGCCACGCGCAGCCCCGGGATCAGCCGGCCGACGAAGATCGCGATGAAGCCGCGCTTCGCGATGCGAGCCTCCCATGTATCGACCTGAGCCGGCTCGACGTCCATCCATTCCGCGAACTTGTGCGCGACGGCGTCGCCGAAGCGGCGCGTGAGCAGATACGGGACCAGGGTCCCCGCGGTGGACGCGGCTGCGCACACGAGGATGACCTGCACGAGGCTCAGCGGGTCGCCGCGGGCGCGGTCACCGTAGAACATGATCACGAGGTCGCTCGGTGCGGGGAGCGGCACGCCGGCTTCCTCGACGGCGACGATGCCGAACAGCGCCAGGTACTGATGTTGACCCATGATGACGAGCACCGCGCCGATTCCCTGGCGAAAGAGGCGGAAGATGTCCCTCACCCGAACAGGGCTCGCGCGGCCCGGCCGGGCAGCTCGTGGCCGAGCTGCACTGCCATCCAGCTCGCGGTGGCCGCGAGCTTCCGGACATCGACGCCGGTCTCGATGCCCATCCCATCGAGCATCCAGACGACGTCCTCGGTCGCGAGGTTGCCGCTTGCGCCCTTGCCCTTCGCGAATGGCGAGCCGCCGATCCCGCCGACACTTGCGTCGACCGCCGTCACGCCGTTCTCGATCGCGGTGAGGACGTTCGCGAGACCCTGACCGTAGGTGTCGTGAAAATGGACCGCGAGACGGTCCGGCGCGATCTTCGCGGACCGAAGCGCGTCGAGAAGCGCCCGCACCTGCGCCGGCGTGCCGGTGCCGATCGTGTCACCGAGCGATAGCTCGACGCAGCCGGCGTCGAGGAGCGCGGTCCCGGTCGTGATCACGGCGTCCGGATCGGTCGGCCCGTCGTCCGGATCCTCAATGACCATCGATACATACCCGCGCACGCGCAGGCCGCGTGCCACCGCGAGCTTGACGACGACGCAGGCGGTCGCGACCGCCTCCGCCGATCCTCGCCGGAGGTTCTTCTGTGAATAGCTCTCGCTCGCCGAGACGAACACCGCGATCTCATCCGCGCCTGCCGCGAGGGCCCGTTCGAGGCCGCGCTCGTTCGGAACGAGCACCGGGTAGCGAATGCCGGGCCGGCGCTTGAGGCGCGTCAGCAGATCATCGGCATCAGCGAGCTGCGGCACCGCGCCCGGGCTGACGAAGGATGTCGCCTCGATGGCAGTGAGGCCCGCGTCGGCGAGCCGGTCCAGAAGCTCGAGCTTGACCTCGGTGGGCAGGGTCCTTGCTTCGGCCTGCAAGCCGTCTCGTGGGCTCACCTCCACGATCTGCACGCGCGCCGGCTGCGTCATTCGTACATTGTCGGGGTAATGGAGTTCCAGGACGTCGTCCGCAGGCGCCGGATGGTCCGCACGTTCACCGAAGATCCGATCGATCCCGAGGTCGTCGAGCGGATCGTGGCGAACGCGCAGCGCGCGCCATCGGCAGGGTTCAGCCAGGGGTGGGCGTTCCTTGTCCTGGACGGGCGGGACGAGACCGAGCGGTACTGGAACGCGACGATGACGCCCGGACGTCGGAAGGAATTCGGGTGGCCGGGGATGTTCAACGCGCCGTTGATCATCGTGTGCCTCTCGAACAAGAGCGCCTATCTGGATCGATACAGCCTCCCCGACAAAGGTTGGGCTGACCGTGACGAGAGCCGCTGGCCCGTGCCGTACTGGGACATCGACGCCGGCATGGCCGGCCTGCTCGTTCTGCAGACGGCCGTCGACGCCGGCCTCGGTGCGGTGTTCTTCGGGGTCTTCGACCAGGCCGGCTTCCGGACGGCCTTCGGCATTCCCGACGACTATGCCGCCGTCGGCACCATCGCGATCGGGCACAAGGCGCCGAACGACCGTCCGTCACCGTCGCTCAAGATCGTGGGGAAGAAGCCTTCGTCCGAGGTCGTGCACCGGGGCCGCTGGTGAACGGCTGGTATCAGCGGACCTACGGGACCGGTTCGAACTCGGCGAGGCGCTGACCTCGCCTCACCTGATCCCCTGGCGCGCAGAGCACCTTGGTCACGGTCCCGTCGGCGGGCGCTTCCACCCGTAGCTCCATCTTCATCGCCTCGAGCACGCACACGAGCTCGCCTCGCTTGACGCGCTGGCCGGCCGTCGCGTGCACGGCGATGATCATTCCCGGCATCGGCGCCGCGATCTCGGTGCTCGCGAGCGCGTCGACGCTCCGCTCACGTCCCGCTGTATCCAGGACGTACGTCTCGCCTCGCCACTTGACCCAGACGTCCGTGCCATCGCGCGAGGCGATCGCGGGCTCGCCATCGACGAGCCACGCCGCGTTCCCGGGGTCGCTCGCGATCGCGTGCCCCTCGACCGTGAACGGCCCGGTCCCGCTGACCCTGACCGGCCGGTCGTCCAGCACGACGGTCGTGGACGCGGGGGCCGCGGCACGCCACCCGGCAAGCGCGCGCCACGGATCGTGGACGCCGGTCGAGACGATGATGCTCGCCGCGTAGGCCGCCGCCGCCACCGCGCGTACCGCGTCGGGTGCGGGACCGGCGCCCGCCGCGAGCAGAGGGCTGCGTTCGATGAGTCCGGTGTCGACGACGCCGGCCACGACCGCCGGGTGCGCCGCGAGCGCGCGCAGGAACCGCTCGTTCGTACGGACCCCAAGGACCGTCATGGCGCGCAACGCCGCGCCGAGTAAGGCGATCGCCGCGGGCCGGTCGTTCGCATGCACGATCAGCTTGGCAAGCATCGGGTCGTAGTCGGTCGTGACAATGCTGCCCTCTTCGATCGCGGAGTCGATCCTCGCGCCATCGGGCCAGGCGAGGTGGCTGATCCGTCCCGTGGACGGAAGGAAGCCGGTCGCCGGATCTTCGGCGTAGAGCCGCACTTCGATGGCGTGGCCATGAGGCTGCGCGTCGATCGACAGCTTCTCGCCCATCGCGATGCGTAGCTGCTGCTCGACAAGGTCGATCCCCCAGACCATCTCGGTCACCGGGTGCTCCACCTGAAGGCGTGCGTTCACCTCGAGGAAATAGAACGAACCGGCGGCATCCACCAGGAACTCGCACGTGCCGGCATTCACGTAGCCAACGGACGTGGCGATCTTGACCGCGGCAGCGGCCATGCGCTCGCGCAGCCGCGCATCGATCGCGGGTGAGGGCGCTTCCTCAAGCACTTTCTGGTGACGGCGCTGCGCCGAGCAGTCGCGCTCGCCGAGCGCGAGCACCGTGCCGTGGCCGTCCGCCAGCAATTGGATCTCGATATGGCGGGGCCGGTCGATCGCGCGTTCCAGGATGAGCCGCTCGTCACCGAACGCCGCCGTCGCCGTCCGTCGCGCCCGAGCGAGCGCATCGCGGATGGCGTCCTCGGCGCCGACGAGCTGCATGCCGATCCCGCCGCCGCCGGCGGCGGGCTTGAGCATCACCGGGTAGCCGTTGGCGTTGGCGGCGCGGATGAATGCTTCGTCGGTCTGGTCATCGCCGCGATAGCCCGGGAGCACCGGTACGCCGGCGCGCTCGGCTGCGGATTTGGCTGCGGCCTTGTCGCCGAGGACCCGGAGCACCTCTGCGCTCGGCCCGACGAACGCCAGGCCGGCTGCGGCGACCGCGTCGGCGAATTCGGGTCGCTCCGAGAGGAAGCCGTACCCCGGATGAATGAGTCGTGCATCACCTTCGCGCGCGGCGGCCAGGACGCTCCCGATGTTCAGGTAGGAGTCCCGCGCGGCAGCGGAGCCGATCCGGATCGCCATATCCGCCTCGTGAACAAAGGGCGCGCTCGCATCGGCGTCCGAGTACACGGCCACGGTGCGCAGACCCATCCGCTTCGCGGTGCGGAAGATGCGTCGCGCGATCTCGCCGCGATTCGCAACGAGGACGGTCATCATGTGCGGGCATTGTCGCCGCAACGCGCCGCGCTCGCCGAGGGCTGGCCGGTGCTCGTCACCGTCACGGTCGTCGGCCTCACCTTCGGTATCGTCGCCCGGCAGTCGGGCCTGGCACCGGTCGAGATCGTGGCGATGAGCCTCTTCGTGTTCGCCGGCGCGTCGCAGTTCGTGATGGTGCAGCTGCTGAAGGACGGCGTCGCGTGGCCGCTCATCGCGGCAACCGTTCTGCTCATCAACCTCCGGCATCTGCTCATGGCGGCTGCACTACGGCCGTACTTCGGTCGCGTCTCCACGGTCCGGCGGCTCGTCGCCGCGTTCTTCCTCACCGACGAGGCGTTCGCGATGTCGATCGGCTGGTTCCGCCGCGGGAGGACGGAGCTCGCGTATTACGTGACCTTCGCCGTCACGCTCTTCCTCCTCTGGAACGCAGCGACCGGCATCGGGATCGTCCTCGGGCCGACGATCGGTGAGCCTCGACGCCTGGGCGTGGACTTCGCGATCACGGCGACGTTCACGGCGATCGTCGTCCTCGGCGTGCGGCGCCGCTCCGACGTTGCCGTTGCGCTGGCAGCGGCGCTCATGGCGTCCGCGCTCGCGTACGTCGGGGCGTCGGTCATCGCAGTCGTTGCCGCCGGCGCGCTCGCACCACTGCTCGTGCTGCTCTTTCCCGACCTGCGCGACAAGGCGGAGGTCGCATGACCTGGCTCGCGATCGCGTCGTCGGCCATCGTGACCTATCTGGTGCGCGCACTCGCGTTCAAGACGGCTCTTCCGAGCGCGCTGCCACGCCGCGCCGTCCGGTACCTCGATGCGCTGCCGGCCGCGATCCTCGCCGCGCTCGTGGGCCCCGCGGTGCTCATGCCCACCGGCACTTTGACCAGGGGGTCCGAGCTCATCGCTGCGGTCGTCGTCATCGCTGTCGTGGCCCGTTCACGGAATCTGCTCGCCGGAGTCCTTGCGGGTGTCGCCGTCGTCGCGCTGCTCCGCCTAGTTCTGCCGGCGTGATCCGCCGAGCCATGACGGCGGGCGCTTCTCGAGGAACGCGCGCATCCCGTCCTGGCCCTCCGCGCTGACGCGCGCATCGGCGATCCGCTGCACCGTCAGGTCGCGGACCTCAGCCGGTGACCGGCCGACGACCTCGCGCACCAGGCCCTTCGCGGCATTCACCGCCTCGGGGCCGCCCGACAGGATGGCATCGACGAATCGGTCGATCTCCGGATCGAGCTGTCCGGCGTCCACCACGCTGTGGATGAGGCCCGTGGCGAAGGCGCGATGCGAATCGAACCGGATGCCGGTCGTGAACGCCGCGGTCGCGAAGCTCAGACCGACCTTGCGGACAACGTATGGAGAGATCACCGCCGGCAGGATCCCGAGACGTACCTCCGTGAACCCGAAGACCGCTTCCTCGACCGCGACCGCGACGTCGGCTAGGGCAACGAGCCCCAGCCCACCACCGAGGGCTGCGCCCTGGATCCTGACGACGATCGGCATCGGCAGCGCATCCAGCTTGGCGAACAGCCCGGCGAGAGCGCTCGAATCCGCGCGAGTGTCCTCTGCAGACGATTCGGCCATCGAACGCATCCATTCCAGGTCCGCGCCCGCGCAGAAGGTGTCGCCCTCGCTCGCCAGGATCACGCACCGCGTATCGGCACGTACGGCGTCGACCGCCGAAGACAGCTGTGCGATGAGCTCGGCGTTGAAAGCGTTCTTCACGTCCGGGCGCGCGACCGTGATCCGCACCACGCGGCGCTCGTCGATCGCGGTACGGACCAGCTCGGTCATCGGCCGCTGACGATAGCCGTGACGGACGTTATCCATCTTGTCGTCTGAGATCGGTCAGCGCAGGGGTGACAGCTTCTTGTAGAAGATCGCGTTCTGCGCGGGGGTCCCGTCCGGGTCGAGGGCCCAATCGGGGATGCCGCCGGCGTAGACGTAGCCCAAGGACTCATAGAGGGCCCGCGCTCCGCCCGGACCCTCGCTCGTGTCGAGGACCAGCAGCCGAACGCCGCGCTCACGCGCCGCGACCTCGACGTCCGCCATGAGCCGGGTCGCAAGGCCGCGTCGCCGCTG
>JANXXG010000229.1 GCA_025350745.1 Chloroflexota bacterium
CGATGAGCGGGCCTCGCGTGCTGGATGGCGCCAACGTCGGTGCGAGCCTTCGGGAGGCATACCTTTCGACGAATAAGCGCGCCATTCGGCTCGACCTCACGCTGCCCGCCGACCGACAGCTGTTCGAACAGCTCGTCACGACCGCCGACGCGATCGTCGAGACCGGCGCCCCGGGCGCCCTGGAGCGGCTCGGCCTGGGATTCGATCGGCTGAAGGCGCTTCGGCCGGGCGTCATCCTCGTCTCGATCACGCCCTTCGGTCAGGACGGGCCGTATGCCGGCTATGTCGCCGACGATCTCGTGACGCTGGCCGCAGGCGGGCTGCTCTCGCTGGGCGGGTACCCGGATACGGCGCCGATCGTGGTCGATGCGGCGCAGAGCACGTACGCGTCCTCCCTCGCCGCGGCGACAGCGCTCCTCATCGCGCTCATCGATCGCGACAGCGAGACCGCCGCGCGCTGGATCGACGTGTCCGCGCAAGAGTGCATCGCCGGTGCGCTCGAGGACGCGATCCCCGAGTTCGATCTCCGCGGCACTGTGCGGCGCCGGAGCGGTGACGGTCCGCGCGAGGCCGGCAGCGGCGTGTTCGCCTGCGCCGACGGCTATGTGAGCATGATCGCCGGTCGCGTTGGAACAGCAGAGGCGTGGAAGGCGCTCGTCACGTGGCTGCGCGAGCAGGGAGTCAGGGGGGCGGACGCGCTCGCGGGCGATGCGTGGTCGAGCTTCGAGCACCGCCAGACCCCTGAGGCCATCGCGGAGTTCGGCGGGGTGTTCAACAGCTTCGCGGCGATGCAGACCAAGTCATCGCTCTATGAGGAAGCGCAGCGCCGAGGGATCGCTCTCAGCCCGGTGAACCGTCTCGACGAGGTCCTTCTTGACCCCCAGCTCGCCGCGCGCGACTTCTTCACGACACTCCGCGTCGGCGCTCGCGAGGTCGTCGCTCCCGGTGCGCCGTACCGTTTCTCGCGGACGCCGTGGCGGGCGCGGTCCGGCGACTCGATCGAGGATCCCCGAACGCTCCTCCCTCCGGTCGTGGCGTGAGCGACCTCGCGGGGCTGCGCGTGCTCGACTACTGCTGGGTCGGCGCGGGTGCCTTCGTGACGAAGATGCTTGCCGATCACGGCGCGGAGGTCATCAAGATCGAGTCGCGCGCGCGCCCGGACAACCTGCGGGTCGCGCCGCCGTTCAAAGCCGGCGTCGTGGCGCTCGAAGCATCGGGGTACTTCGCGTCGAGGAACTCGAACAAGAAGAGCTTCGCGCTCAACATGTCGCGCCCAGAGGCGCGTGCCATCGCGCGCCGGCTAGCGGCGCGATGCTCGGTCGTGACGAGCAACTTCCGGCCAGGTGTGATGGAACGATGGGGTCTCTCCTATGACGACGTGCGTTCGGAGAATCCCGACGTCATCTACCTCACGATGCCGATGCAGGGCGCGACCGGTCCACACGCGCAGTTCGTCGGCTTCGGCTCGACCATCGCCGCCGTTTCCGGCCTCGTCGATCGCGGCGGCCTGCCCGACCGCGCACCCGTGGGGACGGGCACGCACTACCCGGACCACATCCCGAATCCCGGCCACGCGCTCGTCGCGACGCTCGCGGCGATCTATGAGCGTTCGCGGAGCGGCCGCGGGCAGGCCGTCGAGGTGGCACAGCTCGAGTCGACGGTGAACGTTCTCGGACCCGAGCTGATGGCTGCCGCGCTGTTGCCCCGCCGGTACGAGCGCCGCGGCAACCGCTCCGACGACGCCGCGCCACGCGGTGTCTTCCCGTGCTCCGGCGATGATCGCTGGTGCGCGATCTCGATCCGCGACGATGCCGAGTGGCGAGCGCTCGTCGCCGCGCTCGGCCGGCCCGCCTGGGCGCTCGACCCGGCGTACGAGACATTCGCGGGACGCAAAAGCGACGAGGCTGCGATCGAGCGCAGCCTCGCTGACGAGACGCGTTCGCGCGAGCCCTTCGCGCTCATGCATCTCCTCCAAGAGCACGGCGTTCCGGCCGCGGTCGTTGAGACCCCCGGCGATCTGGTCGAAGACGAGCACCTGACCGCGCGCGGCTACTGGCAGCGCACGCCGCATCCGGCCATGGGTCCGATCGTGATGAACGGACTGCCGTTCCGGACGGTCGGGGAGACGGCGCGACCGATGCGCGCCGCACCGCTCCTCGGTGAGCACACCTGGGAGCTCGCGCGCGACGTGCTCGAAATGGATCGCGGCGAGTACGAGCGGCTCGTCGCGGCTCAGGTGCTCTTTTGACCGAGGATGGGATCCGCTACG
>JANXXG010000285.1 GCA_025350745.1 Chloroflexota bacterium
CGACTGTCACGCGCGTCCCAGCGCCCTCCGCGGTAAGGGTGATCCCGGCCGAGCCTTTGACGAAACCAGGCGCTCCGCGGCCTTCGACGTCGAGTACGTATGAGACCGGCGCTTGCTTGTCCCGGATTGCGACGGAGCCCCCATAGATCCCACGGATCGGCCCCGCGCCGATGCTGAGCGTGGCGGTCCATTGGTCCGGTCCCGCCGCGACCAGTTCACGGCAACCGGGGATGCACCTGCGGAGGGAGTCGGGGTCGAGAAGGCGCTCCCAGACGACCGACGGGGATGCAGCGAACGCGTAGCTGCCTTCGAGCTTCACGCGACGGCTGCGGTCGCACCGAGGAACGCCCGCATCCGGGTCAGGCCCTCGCGCAGCTCTGGTACCGGCGCGGCGAACGACATCCGAAGATGCGATGGGCTCCCGAACCCCGTGCCGGGCATGACCGCGACCCGAGCCTGCTCGAGCAGAGCCGAGGCGAAATCCTCGATCGTGGTGATCGGTCGTCCGGCCAGCTCGCGTCCAAGCCACCAAGACGCATCGACCCAGAGGAAGAAGCTACCGTCCGGGATCTCGCACTCGAGACCAGGCAGATCGCGCACGCCGGCGAAGAGCTCGGCCCGGCGGCGCGCATAGTCCTCCCGGACGCCGGCGATCCACTCCTGCGGTCCCGAAAGTGCCGCGAGCGCGGCGCGCTGTGCGATCGACGTCGGATTGCTCGTGACGTGCGATTGGACCGCCGTCATCGCGCGCGTGACGGCGATCGGCGCCGCCGAATAGCCGATCCGCCACCCGGTCATGCCGTAGGTCTTGGACACGGCGTCGACGACGACGGATCGCTCCCGCATGCCGGCGCACGATGCGATGCTCACGTGGCCCGCGGGCGTGTACGTGAACGCGCGGTAGACCTCGTCGCTGATCACCCAGATGTCATGGGTCGCGCAGAGCTCGGCGATCGCGGCGAGCTCTGCCTTGCCGTAGACGGCCCCGGACGGGTTATTCGGCGTGTTGAGCACCAGAACTCGGGTCCGTGGGGTCACGTGGCGCTCGATCTCGGCGGCGGACACCCGATAGCCGCGCGCCGGATCCCCCTGCACGAAGACCGGCATGCCTCCAACGAGGCGGACCTGCTCGGGGAATGACACCCAGTGGGGGATCGGGATGATGACTTCGTCGCCCTGCCCACAGAGCGCGGCGAGCGCGTTGAAGATCGCCTGTTTTCCGCCGACCGTCATGACGATCTCCTGCGCCGCGTACGAGACGCCGATGTCGGCGCGGAGCCGGTCTGCCGCTGCCTGCCGCAGGGCGATGATCCCCGCAGTGCTGGTGTACTGGCTGAAACCTTCCCGGATCGCGCGTATGCCGGCCTCGCGCACGTGATCGGGCGTCGCGATGTCCGGCTCGCCAAGGCCGAGGCGGCAGACATCGACCCCCTTGGCGATGAGCGCCTCGACCGTCCCCTCGAGCTCCGCGGTCGGCGACGGGCTGACTCGGGTCGCGATCGGGCCCGGCTGCATCAGCGGAACGCGGGGACGATGCGCTCGGAGATGATGCGCATCGCGCCCGCGGGATCTGCCCCCAAGGGCCCGCCGATCGAGATGTGATCGAATCCGGCGTCGATCACGGTCTGCAGCTGCCGGACGCAGTCTTCGGGCGTGCCGTAGATGCCGGTGCGAAGCATGTCCGGCGTGAGGGCCGCACGGGCACCCTCGACGTCGCGGGCCATCGCCCGCTCGTAAGCGGGCTTGAAGTCGTCGACGGTGAGACCGATGACGGCAAGCGCGCGCGGGTCGAGATACGTGCCGAAGTAGGCGACGATGTCCGCAAGCATGTTGCGCGCCTCATTGCGGTCATCGGAGACGGCCAACCAGACGAAGGCGCACTTGTCGAACGGCCTGGACGGATCCTTCGACTTGCGGAGACCCCGCTGGATGGGCTCCATGATGACCTTCGCGGACTCCGGTGGCGTGACCATCGGGAGCGTGCCGTCGCCGATCTCACCAGAGAGCTCGAGGAAGTCTTCGCCGACCGGACAGATCATGATCGGGACGTCGGCGCGGAACGGCTTCACGCGGAGGTACGCCTTCTCCGTCCAGTTGTACAGCGTGCCCTTGTAGTCGACGACTTCACCCTTGAACAGACGTCGAAGGATGTCGGTCGCCTCGCGGATCCGTTGGAAGGTGTCGCCTCGATCGATCCCGATCCACTTGATCGTGTCGAAGTTGTGCAGGCCGATCGTCACCGCCGTGCGGCCCTGGGCGATCTCGTCGATGGTCGCGACGAACGTGGCGATCTCGGCGGGGTTCATGGTGTAGACGTTCGTCCGCACATGGAGCTCGATCGACTTCGTCGTCTGTGCGACCGCCGAGTGGAGTGCCCACGAGTTCAGCCGGAACATGTCATGTGGGAACAGGACCGAGTCGTAGCGCAGCTTCTCGGCCAGCTGAGCGAGCGCAATAAGCTCCCGCGCGCCACCGAGATCGTCGATCAGCCGGATGCCGAATTTCACTTTGGGTCGTGTCACAGAGAAGCGGCCCTCACTTCCTTCGTCGGGTCAGCAGCATCGTCGCGTTCGCACTGGGCCAGCAATGTCCTTCACGGACAGTATTCGGCGGACGCCTGTGCATCGAGCACAGAGCGCGACGGCCCTAGTCCGCGCGATCCACGAGAGGTCCATAGGTCAGCGGTTGGCGGTC
>JANXXG010000353.1 GCA_025350745.1 Chloroflexota bacterium
TGCGCGCGGAGGCCGAGCGCGTCGCCGCCGGGTTCGCGATGAAGAGTGCGGCTGGCATTCGGCTGGCCCGCCGATCGCTGCGTGTCGGCGCCGACGTCCTCACCGCCGCGATCGAACAGGCGAACGCCCTCTCGGTGGAAATGGTCCCGGCATCGGCCGACGCCCAGGAGGGCCTCCGGGCGTTCATGGAGAAGCGACCGCCGCGCTGGGTGCACCGCTAGCCGCCGGTCCGATCGTCTAGACCGCCGCCGTGATCTCCTGATCCATCTCCTGGAGGCGCGCGTCGCCAAGCAGCGAAGCGGACATCGGGAAGACGATTTCCTCCTCCTTCACGATGTGCTCACGCAGGATCCGATCGAACGCCGCGAACACCTTCGCGAAGTCGGCGGCGGTCGGCTCCGCGGTGAGGCGATCGACCTGACCGTGGATGATGACGTGCTCCTCCTGGAGGACGGTGACCGGGCTGCTTGTGTGGCCGAGGCGTTCGATCAGATCAGGGAACAACAGGGCCTCTTCGTTCTCGGCGTGCTTGAGCAGCGGCGTCGCGAGCGCTCGCGCCGCAGCGATCGCCGAAGCCACATCTCCACCGGCGTCCACATGTGCCTTGAGCCGGTCGAGCTCGCCGACGAACTGCTGATGCTCCTGGGTGAAGCGGTCGATGATGCGCATCTGCGTTTGCTCCTCGATGTTCCTCGCGCTACAGGGACTGGCCACCGTCCACTGGAATGATCGCGCCGGTGATGTGTCGCGCGCCGTCGGTCGCGAGGAAGGTCACGAGGGCAGCGACGTCCTCCGGTTCGCCGAGGCGTCCGAGCACCGTCTCCGCGAGCGCCTTGTTCCGGATGTCGTCCGGAAGCGCGGCCACCAGCTTCGTGCCGATCATCCCTGGCGTGACGACGTTCACGGTGATGCCATATCTGCCGACCTCTTTGGCGACCGACTTCGACAGTCCGACGATGCCAGCCTTGGCCGCAGCGTAGTTCGACTGTCCGAATTTCCCGCGGATGCCGTTGATCGACGAGATGCTGACGATCCGGCCGGCACCACGCTCCCGCATGAGCGGAACGGCCGCCCTGATGTAGCGCATGCACGACGTGAGGTCGGCGTCGACGACGTCGATCCAATCGTCATCGGTCATCTTCCACACGACGTGGTCGCGGGCGATCCCCGCGTTGTTCACGAGGATGTCGAGACCGCCAAAACGCTCCCGAGTCTGTTCGACCGCCGTCTCCACATCGAACGTGGAGCGTCCATCGGCCGGGACCGCGACGGCGCCATGGCCGATGCGCTCCAGGGCCGCCAGGGTGTCGGCAGCCTCCGCCGCGCTGCTGAGCCAGGTGAAGGCGACATCCGCGCCATGCAGCGCGAGCGCGATGGCGATCGCCCGGCCGATCCCCTGTGAGCCGCCGGTCACGAGTGCGGTCCGCCCGAGGAGCGGCGGTGCGCTCGCCGGTCGGGCGACGCTAGGCGCGAGCATGCGCGGGCTCCGGTGCCACCGCGGCGAGATCGTGCCCGCACCGGCCGCAATGACTGAACTCCGTTGGGAGACCCTGGGCTCCGCAGGCGGGACACGTCGCGACATTCGGGCCCCACAGATATTCGCTCGACCCGCCGTCGCGCGCCTTTTCGCGCAGGGCGACCCGGCCGGCCTTCCGCTTTTGAGCGAACGCGCTCATCCCTTCGTAGGGCTCGAGCGAGCCGAAGTGGATCGAGAGCCAATCGCGTGCCGACGCGATGGTCGAGGACCACACGAAGTCCTTGAGGAAGTTCGCCTGCGCTTTGGTGAAGCGCATGCATTCGGGGAAGGTGTCGACGAGCTTCGCGGCGAGGCGGGCGACCGCGGCATCGAGCTCGGCCGCGGGAACGACCTCGTTCACCAGGCCCCAGTCGAGGGCCGTCTTCGCGTCGACCCACTCGCACGTCATGAGCATCTGCCGCGCCCGACGCTCGCCGATCGTGAGGCCAAGCCACTGGGTCGCACCGCCTGCGGCGACGCTCCCTACCTGCACGCCGACCTGGCGGAACCGCGCATGGTCCGCCGCGATCGCGAGATCGCACGCGAGGCTGAGCTCGTTCCCCCCGCCCACGGCCATGCCGTTGACCCGCGCGATCGTCGGCTTCCCGGCCTTGGTGAGCCCTTCGATGACGTCGCTGAACGCGGCCATGTACTTCCAGTACTCGTGCGGCCGCTTGAGGTACAGGTCCGCGTATTCCTTCACATCGCCGCCGGTGCAGAACGCCTGGTCGCCTTCGCCGGTGAGAACGATCACGGCGACGGCATCGTCCTCGCTCGCGATGCGGAGCGCGCGGGTCAGCTCGGTAAGGGTGTGCCTGGTGTACGCGTTGTACGCGAGCGGCCTGCGGATGGTGATCGTCGCGATCCAGTTACCTGTCGCGTAGCCGATATCGGTGAAGTCGTTCACGCTGCCACCTCCACGCTGGGCCGTCCCTCGAGCCGTTGCTGCCCGAGGAGCGCTGCACCGAGGGCCGCGACGAGGTCTGGGTCCGGGGAGACGTTCACCGGCGTGCCGACCAGCTGCTCGAGCGCCTGGATCTGGCCCTTTTGGCGCGCCATGCCGCCGACGAAGGTGACCTCCTGCTCCATCCCGACCCGCTTCAGGAGCTGGACCGCGCGCTCGGCGAGGGAGTCGTGGATGCCTCGAACGATGTTCTCCACGCTGGTCCCGGCAGTGACGAGATTGATGATCTCCGATTCGGCGAAGACCGCGCAGACCGAGGAGAATTTCTCAGACGAATCCGCGTGCAGCGAAAGCTCGCCCAGGTCCTCGAGCTTCACCTCCAGGTAACGGGCGGCACGCTCGGCGAATCCGCCCGCGCCGGCCGCGCATTTGTCATTTGATCGGAACTCCACGACCGTGCCGCCGGCGCGGACACGCATCGCCCGGGTGGTCTGGGCGCCGACATCGATCACCGAGCGCGTTCCCGGATAGAGGTGGGCCGCGCCCTTCGCGACGCAGGTGATGTCGGTGATCTGGATGTCCCGCTTTGGCACGTTGTAGCGGCCGAGGCCGGTCGTCGCGATGTAGGCGACGTCCTCGGGCCGGCGCCCGGCCTTCGCGAGGGCAAGCTCGAGCACATCCTGGGCGAGGCCGGCGAAGTCGGGCTTCATCCGCGCGAGGCCGGTGCCGACGACGACGCCGTCGTCGAGGAGGACGCACTTGGCGCTCCGCGCGCCCATGTCGATCCCTGCGATCAGCGTCATGCGAGCACCTCACTACCGGTCATCGCCGACCCCGCGAGCACGCGTTCCATCGCGAAGATCGCGGCGCCGAGAGCACCGGTGAAATGAGAATCCGGACTGACGTTCACCGGGACACCGAGCTTCTCCTGGACCGCCTTGACGATGCCGATGTTGCGCGACACGCCGCCGGTGAAGGTCACCTCGGACTCGGCGCCGACGCGCCGCACGAGCGCGACGGTCCTCGCGGCGATCGCGCCATGGACGCCGGCCAGGATGTCCTCGACCTTCTTGCCCTGCGCCAGGTACGTCAGGATGTCGGACTCGACGAAGATCGTGCAGACGGTCGAGAGCCGGACCGGCTGCTTGCTGTCCATCGATCGGGCGCCCATCTCGGAGACCTGCAGCCCGACCGCCTCGGCGGAATTGGTCAGGAACCGGCCACTGCCCGCGGCGCACTTGTCGTTCATCGCGAAGTCGAGGACTTCGCCTCGGTCGCTGACCTTGATCGCCTTGGTGTCTTGGCCGCCGATGTCGATGACCGTCCGGGTGGCCGGGATGAGGGCCCAGGCACCCTTCGCGTGGCAGGAGATCTCGGTCACCTGCGCGTCGCCGAATTCGACCTTGAACCGACCGTAGCCGGTGCCGATGACCTGGCCGACCGCCTCCCGCGGGAGACCGGCCTCGCTCAGTGCGGACTCGAACGCACGCTCGGCGGCACGGACGAGATACGCGCCCGTATCGGTCAGCGCACGCGCGACGATCGCGTGTGACTCGTCCACGATGATCGCCTTCGTTTGGGTCGAGCCGACGTCGACACCCGCTGCATACCTCACGCGACACCTCCTGCGGCGCGGCCGGCGGTGATCCGCCGCTGCTCCAGCGCTTCGAAGAACGCGTCGATCCGATTGCGGAGCTGTGCTTCAGAGAAGTACCGCGGATCCTCGAGGTCCGATTCGATGAGGAGCGTCGGCACATCCAGATCGCGCACGAAGTGCTCGCGCATGTCGCCCTGACCTGCGGAGAACAGCCGGCAGGATTTCACGGAGTGGATGACCATCGCGTCGGCGTGCCACTCCTTTACGTAGCGCTCCAGCTGGTCATACCGCTGCAGGAAGGTGCGGTTGCAGACGTTGTACGAGAGCATGTGTCTGGCGATCGACTCGAGCGGGTGCGCGGGATCGTGTCTGAAGCCGAACTCCCAGAGCCCGCCAACGGTCGAGTAGGTCGAGGCCACGGCGACTGCGCCCCACCGGCTGAACATATCGCGGAACACCCGCAGCTTCGGCCACGGCGGCGGCCCTTCGATGACGATCCGGAACCGCTCCTCGGGCAGCGGGCCCTGCTTCCTGTTGACCTGCGCGGTCATCTCGCGGTGCGCGACCTCGAAGAACCGAAGGCCCTCCTCGGTGCCGCGAAGGGTGTACAGGGGGGCCATCATCGTGACGGAGTCGAAGTACGCGTCGTACGGTGCCGGCCGCAGCTTCGTCATCTCCTTGATCTGAGACCACAGCTCGCCGGTCTGGGCGGAGCGCTCGACGATCTTCGTGAGGACCTTCCAGTCGAGGCTGCGCCCGGTCACCTGCTCGAGCAGCACGATGAGCTCCTCGAGCTGCTTGACGACGTACGTCACATCATCTGCCGTCGGCTCGCCGTCGAGCGTGCGGATGAACGGGATGTCGATGTTCATCGCCGGCGCGCCGGTGAGCTCGGCCAGGTGCTCGAACCAGTTCAGGTACACGTTGCAACCGACGTAGTTGCAGACGAGCACGTCGGGTTTCGGGATCGTCGCGAACGGCGTCTCGTACCCGGAGTGGAAGAGACCGATGTCGGCCTTCACGTAGGCGCAGTTGTCGCCCGCGTAGCCGAGCTCTTCGGCTTTCTGGATCAGGGGAAGCGAGCCCTTGCGCACCGCGATCTGGAGGACGTTCACCTCGGGGTAGATCGGGAGCACATCGAACGCCCGGAGCAGCTCGACCGGGTTCCCGGCGATGAGCAGGTGCGCGGCCTTGCGGCCGTTTCCCTTGGCGATCGCGGTGGCCTCGGCGTAGTACTTCGCCATGATCTCCTTCTGGAGCTGGTGCATCTCGCCCTGGTACCGGATCTCTGGAGCGACGGTCATCGGAACAACATCGATTCCACGAAGGTCTCGACCTCCGTTCGGATTCGCTCGTAGAGCCACATCTTTTCCTCGAACTCGACGTAGAGGTGCGGGATCGACTCCACCTCGAGGGCCTTGCGGTAGAGCGCGTAGTCGAACAGGCCGGGCTCGCAGAACTTCGCAATGAGGCAGATGACCGCGTCGGCGTCGTGGGACCGCGCGGACTCGATCAGCGCCTTGGCCCGCGGCGCGCGCAGGTCATGTTTCGTGCTCGCGTGGAGGCTGTCGTTCAGGTACGCGAGCGCGAGCGCGCGGCAGGGGTCGTCATCGATCGGGACGTCCCGGCGGAAGAGCCGCCAGCCGAGGAGGAAATCGTCGTCGACGATGTAGCAGCCGGACTCCTCGATGCTCTCGATGAGCTCCAGCGGCGGCTGCTCGCAGAACGCTCCGGCGAGAACGACCCTGATCCGGTCCTTGACCCGCCCGTCGCGCGCTCGCGCCGCGTCGAGCGCTTCGCGAAGGATCGGCGTGACCTCCGCCGGGTCCATGATCGTCGCGAGCCGCGTGAGCGTGTAGAGCTCGCCGGTCAGCAGGTCCTGCGGACGCTCCGCGCGGAACGCGTAGAGCGCGCGCAGCGCCGAGCGCAGCGCGTTGTAGGTGGCGAGGCTCGCACGGAGATCGTCGTCGGTCACATGGGCGCCGGTGACCGTCTCGAGCTCCGCGAGGACCCGACGGTACTCGGAGGTGAGGTAGTCCGGCGCGGCGGCTGAGGTCATGTTCTGCGGCAGGTGGACGTAGGTGACCTTCTGCTTCGGGAAATTGCGGGACATGATGCTCGCGAGGTTGCGCGCGGGATCGCAGATCGACTCGAACATCAGTGCCTCGAACGGCCCGAGCTTGTCCTGGAAGCCGAGCTCCATCGTGCTCTTGACCACCGAGCAGATGAACGACTGGAATCGCGAGTCGGCGGTCTGGATCTCGATCCGGTTCCCACCGCCGAACAGGCCCACGGGGAGGAGGCCCGCGGCATATCCGAGCTCGAACGGTCCGTAGACCGGATAGCAGCCCAGCGCCGCGCGCCCGGTGCGCGCCTGATATTCGCGGACGGTCGGGAAGTCACGATCCTCGACGACGTCCCGGTAGCGCGCCGCGGGGAAGACGTCCAGCGTCACCGTCATGTGGTCCTCCCGATGCAGACGAGTGGCTCCTCGCGGAAACCGAGATCGTGGAAGAACGGCGCAAGAACGAGATCGTGGAGCGGGACGACGCTGTAGACGCGCGCCGCACCGAGCCCGCGGAGGCGCTCGAAGAGGGCACTCGCGAGCGAGCGCCCAAGGCCACGGCCCCGCCAGGCGTTGTCGACGCCGAATGCCTCGACCCAGCCGGCGGTCCCGAGACCGAATGCCGAGCGGACGGTGCCGGCCGCGTAGCCCACGATCCGCCCGTCCTCCTCGGCGCCGATCACCACGACCGGGCTGCGGCGGAAGAGGAGTCTCCAGTCGCGCTGCGTCTCGCTGCTCCCGAGGAGCTCGGCCAGGTCGGCCAGCGCGACGACGTCGGTCACCCGCAGCTCGCGAATGGTCGGGACGGGACTGGCTACCGGCATGTTCGGAACGTACTGCCCGATCGTGTCCATCTCATGTCAGCGGGTGGGTCGGGCGACCGGGACCCTCTGAGCCAATCTCGGCAAAACTGCGTCGCGGACCCGGATATCTCGGCAAACGTCGGAAGCGCGTTTTGTGGCGCCCGTGGCGCTCGGTACGTTCCAATGCGGTGCCCCAGTCAACTCTTGGCGTCCTTCGGCTCCACCAGCGCGACGTCCACATCGACGCCCGGGAGCGGTTCGCCGCTCACGCTGCTTCGCGCGTCGGCTCCGACGTGCTCGTCCTCTCCACTTGTCATCGGGTCGAGTGCTACGTCGCGATCCCACCAGAGGTCGACGAGCTGGCCTGGATGCGCGACCGCGTCTTGGGCACGAACGACGGTCACGTTCCGGTGGTCGAGGAGACCGGTGAAGCCGCGGTCCGCCACCTGTTCCGCGCTGCGATGGGCCTGGACTCCGTCGTGCGCGGCGAAGGGCAGATCCTCGGTCAGCTGCGCGCCACGTACGATGCCGCGCGCGAACGCTTTCCCCTGGATCCTGTTCTCAACGAGGTCGTCCAGCATGGGCTGCACATCGCACGCGGTGTTCGCTCTTCGACGTCGTTAGGCCAGGTCCGCAGCTCGGTCGGATCGCTCGCCGTCGAAACCGTGGTCGCCTGCCTTCCTGACCCGTCGACCGCGACGGTCCTTGTCGTCGGCGCCGGCGAGATCGGCAGGCTCGCCGCGCGGGCGTTGATCTCGCGGGTCGGCGCGGTACGGATCGCGAATCGTGACGCGGCCCGGGCCCGCGACCTGGCGTCCGCGATCGGTGCGATCGGCCAGGGACTGGACGATCTCGATCGCGCGGTGGGCGACGCCGATGCGGTGATCTCCGCCGCCGACACTCGCGGAGCTCTGCTCACGGAGGAGCTCCTGGCCCACCGCCTGATGCGCGGGCCGCTGGTGCTCGTCGATGTCGCCGTGCCCCGCAGCATCGCCGAGCCCGCGCGTGCGCTCCCCGGACTCACGTATCGCAGCGTCGACGAGCTCACGTCCGTCGGCGGTGCGGTGCATGATCACGATGTCGTTCTCGCGGAGGAGCGGTGCGTCGAGGAGGCGCGGGGCTTCATCCGTTCCTGGAACGGCCGTGCCGCCACGCCGACGATCGAGGCGTTGTCGCAGCGGGCCGATGCCATCCGTCAGAGGCAGCTCGATCGCGCATTCTCGAAGCTCACCCATCTGGCTGCGCGCGACCGCAGAGTCGTCGAGGCGCTCGCCGACGCGCTGACCGGGGCATTGATCCATCAGCCGATCGTCTCCCTGCGTGACGACCCCAACCGGCAGGACGCGGCGCGGGCGCTCTTCGGCCTGAAGCCATCGTGAAGATCGTGCTCGGTACCCGTGGGAGTGCTCTCGCGCTGGCCCAAGCGCGGATCGTCGTCGGCCTGCTTGCGGACGACATCGAGGTCCACGTGATCCGCACCGACGGAGATCGGTCGGACCGTCCGTTGCAGGAGCTCGGCGACGGGGTGTTCGTGACCGCCCTGGAGGACGCGCTCCGCGCGCACGAGATCGATATCGCGGTCCACTCGCTGAAGGACCTGCCGACCGAAGAGCGCGCGGATCTCGTGGTCGCCGCCGTACCGGCGCGCGCGGATCCGCAAGACGTGTTCGTGACCGCCTCCCGAGGCGGGCTCGACTCGCTCCGCGCCAGCGCCGTCGTCGGCACCTCGAGCCCGCGACGCGCAGCCTTCCTGCACGCCCTGCGACCCGATGCGTCGACCCGGGACATCCGGGGGAACGTCGAGACGCGCATGCGAAAGGTCCATGGCGGCGAGTACGACGGGACCGTCCTGGCGCTCGCCGGACTGCGTCGGCTCGGCGTGGCGGTGGCGGACGCGGAGATCCTCGACGGGATCATGTGGCCACCGGCACCCGGGCAGGCAGCGCTTGCGATCCAATGTCGGGCCGACGATCACGAGCTGAGGGCACGGCTCCAGATCATCGACGATCGACCATCGAGCCTCGCGGTCCGCGCCGAACGCGCGCTGCTCCGGTTGCTCGGCGGGAGCTGCGCGATCCCATTGGGCGCATGGGCCCGGGTGAACGGGGAAGCGATCGTCATGGACGCAGCCCTCGTGCACGGTGACCGGATCGTCCGCACGAGCGCCAGCGGCACCGATCCCGATGCCGTCGCATACGCGGCGGCCGAGGGACTTGCGGCGGCGACCCATGCGTGACTTCGGTGGCGGGACGCTCATCCTGACCCGCGCGGCGCCGGACAACGCCGACCTCGCTCGGGACCTGCGGGCTGCCGGCGCGAAGGTGATCGAGTTCCCGTGCATCGCGGTGGAGCCGATCGATGACGCGGATGCCCTTGGCACCACGCTGGCATCACTCACCAGCGATGACTGCCTCGTCATCACCAGCCGCGCTGGTGCGCGCGCCGTCGTCGAGGCCCTCGCCGGCCATCCCCTGAGCGCTGCGCTCGCCGTGGTCGGCCCAGCGACCGAGCGGGTCGCGCGCGAGCTCGGGCTCGACGTGTCGTTCCGGCCGAGTCGCGCCGACGGGGCATCTCTCGGCGCCGAGCTGCGGCTGCCGCGGGGCACCGTCGTGCTGGCTCGCTCGGACCGCGCCGCGGGGGAGATCGTCTCGGTGCTTCGCGACCGGGGGGCACACGTGCGAGAGCTCGTGGTCTACCGGACCACGATCCGCGCCGATGCTGTCGCGCCCGCGGACCTGCGGGCGGCATGCTCGCGCGGGGCCGTCGTCCTCCTGGCCTCGCCGAGCGCCGTCGATGGCTTCGCGCGCGCCGTGGGTGCCGAGCTCGCGGCGCACTGCCGACTGGTGGCCGTCGGACCGACGACGGCACAGCGCATCCACCAGCTTTTTGGTCGCAAGCCATTCATTGCTGCGCGCCCTGCCCTGCCGGCGATCGTCGCGGCGATCAGCCAGGCGCAGCGCTCGGAGGTACGCGCATGACGCTGACCGCTCGCCGCGCCCCATTCTTCCGGCGCGGGCGGCGGATCCGCCGCTCGCCCGTGCTCCGGCGGCTGGTGCGCGAGACCCGCCTCGACCCCGCGATGCTGGTGCTGCCCATCTTCATCGACGCGCGTCTTGACGCGCCGGCACCGATCGCCTCGCTCCGCGGTCACATGCGCTGGCCGGTGGCGGCCGCGGTCGACATCGCTCGACAGGCTGCGGCGGCCGGCATCGGCGGACTGTTGCTGTTCGGTCTGCCCGAAACGAAGGATGAGCAGGGCCTTGGCGCAGCCGACCCGCTCGGGCCGGTACCGCTGGCCCTGCGGGCTATCCGCGCGGATGTGCCGGAGCTCGCGCTCATCGCGGACGTGTGCCTCTGCGAGTACACGTCGCACGGACACTGTGGACAGCTCCTCCCGGACGGCACGATCGATAACGACGCCACCCTGCCCGTGCTCGCAGAGGCGGCATGCGTGTACGCCGCGGCGGGGGCGGACGTGATCGCGCCCTCCGACATGATGGACGGGCGGGTCGCCGCGATCCGTCACGGGCTCGACGGCGCCGGACACCACGAGACGGCGATCCTGTCGTACGCGGCGAAGTACGCGTCGGCGTTCTACGGCCCGTTCCGCGACGCGGCGGATTGCGCGCCGCAGTTCGGTGATCGATCCGGCTATCAGCTCGACCGCGCGAACGGCCGTGAAGCGCTCTTGGAGCTCGATGCCGACGCCGCCGAAGGCGCTGACATGCTCATGGTCAAGCCCGCCGGTCCATACCTCGATGTGATCGCAGCCGCACGCGCCCGTTCAGCGCTGCCGATCGCGGCGTACCAGGTCAGCGGCGAATTCGCGTCGCTCGTCGCGGCATCGGAACGCGGCTGGCTCGACCTGCGCTCGGCAGGTCTCGAGTCCCTCATCGGGATCGCCCGGGCGGGCGCCGACGTCATCATCACCTACTTCGCGCTCGACGCCGCCGCCTGGCTGTCCGAGGATCCGCGATGACGACGGGGGCAGCCGATCTGTTCGAGCGCGCCGCGGGGGTGATGCCCGGCGGCGTGTCCAGCCCGGTCCGGGCCTACCGCGCTGTCGGGGGGACCCCACCGTTCATCGCATCCGGTAGCGGAGCGCGCGTCTGGGATACGTCAGGCCGGGACTACATCGACCTGGTGTGCTCCTGGGGTCCGCTCATCGCGGGCCATGCCCATCCCCGGGTCGTCGAGGCGATAGTCGCGCAGGCGCGGCTGGGGACCAGCTATGGGGCGCCTTCGCCACGCGAGGTCGAGCTCGCTGAAGTCATCATCGAGGCGCTCCCATCGGTCGAGATGCTGCGGTTCGTCTCCTCGGGCACAGAGGCGGCGATGAGCGCCGTGCGCCTGGCACGAGCGGCGACGGGCCGCGAGAAGATCCTCAAGTTCGCGGGCTGCTATCACGGCCATGCCGACGGGCTGCTCGCGAAGGCGGGTTCGGGAGTAGCGACGTTCGGCCTGCCCGATTCCGCAGGAGTGACCGAGGGCACGACCCGCGACACGCTCACCGCCCAGTACAGCGACCTGGCCGCGGTCGAGGCGATCGCGACACAGGTGCCGCTCGCCGCGATCATCGTCGAGCCGTACGCCGGGAACATGGGGTGCGTGCCGCCAGCACCCGGATTTCTCGCCGGCCTTCGCCGGATCTGTGACACAACGGGCGCGTTGCTGATATTCGACGAGGTCATCACCGGCTTTCGCCTGGCTCGGGGCGGCGCTCAGGCCCTGGTCGGCCTGCGGCCCGACATCACCTGCCTCGGCAAGATCATCGGCGGCGGGCTTCCGGTGGGCGCGTACGGTGCGAGCCGGTCCCTCATGTCACAGGTCGCACCGCTCGGCCCGATGTATCAGGCGGGGACCCTGTCGGGGAATCCACTCGCGATGGCCGCCGGACTGGCCACGCTCTCGCTCTTGGACGTCTCGGCGTACGAGGCCCTCGATCGGACCGGCGCGCGCCTCGCCCAGGGCCTCGAGGACGCGATCTGGACCCATGGGATCGAGGCCTGCGTGCAACGGGCAGGCTCGCTGCTCACGCTGTTCTTCTGTGCCGGGCCGATCCGCGACGAGCTCGGCGCGTCGCGGGCCGACCGCAGCGCGTTCGCGGCTTTTCATCGCGCGATGTTGTCTCGCGGGGTGATGCTGCCGCCCTCCCAGCTGGAGTGTTGGTTCGTCTCCCTGGCGCATGACGACGACACGATCGATCAGGTCATTCGGTCCTCATGGGACTCATTGAAGGAGATGGCTCGATGAATGAGCTCTATCGCTTCCTCACGATCGCGGTGTCGGGCGAATGGCGACGACTCGACGCGGCGACACGCCGCGAGCAGAAGCACGAGTTCGCCGAGGCCCTCGACGGCTGCGGCGTCGCCGCGCACGCGTATTCCCTCGTCGGCACGCGCGGTGACGCCGATCTCCTGCTGTGGCTGGTCGGCGAGGACGCCCGGGCTTTGCAACGGGCCGAAGCCCGGCTCGCCGCGACCGCGTTCTGGGCGTTCGGAACACGGCCGCACACGTATCTCGCGGCACGCCGCAAGTCGCAATACCTCGGCGAGCACTCCCACGCCGCGATGGAGCATGGTCGCGGGACGGCTGGGCCGGTCGGCGATAAGCCGTACGTCGTCGTCTATCCGATGACCAAGAAGCGATCGTGGTACGCGCTGCCTTTGGTGGAGCGCACCCGCATCATGGCGGCGCATTTCGAGACCGGCCACCGCTTTCCGGAGATCAGGATCCACACCGGCTACAGCTTCGGCATCGACGATCACGAGTACGTGGTCGCGTTCGAGGCCCCGGATCCCCGCCAATTCCTGACGCTCGTCGCGGAGCTGCGCGAGACCGAGTCGTCGTCGTACACCGAACGGGAGACCCCCATCCTGGTGGGCGAGGCGATGAGCGCGGCCGCCGCGCTGGATCTCATTGATGGTGCCGTTGCGTTCGTCGGCGCACCGGCGTGACAGATCCGCTACTGGTCCGCGCGTGCCGGCGTGAAGAGGTCGAGCGCACGCCGGTC
>JANXXG010000377.1 GCA_025350745.1 Chloroflexota bacterium
GGCCATCGTCGAGAAGTTCTCCGGCGGTCCGGTGGGCCTCGAGACCCTTGCCGCGGCGGTGAGCGAGGACACCGAGACCATCGAGGACGTCTATGAGCCGTATCTCTTGCAGGAGGGCTACCTCCAGCGGACACCGCGCGGTCGGATCGCGACGGAGCGGGCGTACAAGCACCTGGGGCTCGCCGCCCCGCAGGGGAAACAGACCCTCTGGGAAGACCCCGCGGCCGGATAGCGACGTGCGACAATGGACCGGATGACCACAGAAGAAGGCTCCCAGGCCACCAGCGCAAATGTCGATCTCAACCCGATCGTCTCCGACGTCGAGAAGCAGGAGAAGGTCCTGAACGCGCTCCAGGCGGTGCTCGACCCCGAGATCGGGCTATCGGTCATCGACCTCGACCTCATTCGCGAGGTCGTCTTCACGCCTGAAGAGGCCGAGGTCCGGATGGTCCTCACCACACCGTTCTGCCCGTACGGCCCGATGCTGATCAACCAGATCCAGTCGGTCTCCGAGCAGGCTGCCGAGATGCCGGTGAAGGTCACGGTGCTCCCGGACAAGTGGGAAGCGCCTCCCTGGCTGCGCTGAGCTAGCGACCTTCGCGGGCCGGGCGCGCGCCCGGCTCCACCGCGCGCGACAGCACGAACAGCACGTCCGACAGCCGGTTCAGCCAGGGCAATAAGTGCTCGCCGTCGAGCTGTCCCGCATCCACGAGCTCGACTGCCCGCCGCTCCGCCCGACGCGCGACGCTGCGGGCAAGATCGAGCCGCGCTGACAGCTCATCCTCGCCCGGGATCACGAATCGGGCCGCGATATCGACTGTCGCGCGGAGCGAGGCGGCGTGCTCCTCGAGCTCGGCGATCGCTGCGGCGTCGATGCGCTTCGGCAGCCGCGCGCGATCGCTCTCCGGCGTGCCGACCTCGGACATCGCGATGTAGAGCCCGCGCTGCAGCTCGAGGATGGTCTCCGCGATGGTGCCGGTCGCGATCGACCGGGCCACACCGAGGACCGCCTGCGTCTCGTCAAGGTCGCCGAGGGCCTCGATCCGCGGGTCGCTCTTGCGGATGCGTCCGGGACCGAAGAGCGACGTGTCGCCGCGGTCGCCGGTCTTGGTCGTGACGCGCGCCTGTGGCTTCGGATCGGGCACGCGCGCAAGCATAGGCACGCGTCACCGCTGCTATGCTCGCCCTGCTTCCGGACGTTTTTCGAGGAGGGTTCACCGTGCCCACTGGCGGCGGCGACTCAGGCGGCAAGAAGTCCAAAAAGAAGTCCAAAGAGCAGCTCGAGAAGGAGCTGAAGAAGCGCGGCACCGGCTTCGCGCCGCCCGCCGCGCCGATGACCTTCGAGGTCATCAAGCCCAAGCGCAAAGAGAAGTTCTGAGAGTGGCGGTGCCGAGCAAGCCTGTGCCGTTGTCCTCCGAGGGGTCAAAGAAAGTGAGCGAGAAGTCCAAGGCGATCGACGCGGCCATCCTGCAGATCGAGAAGCAGTTCGGGAAGGGCTCGATCATGAAGCTCGGCGCCAACACCGACGAGCAGATCGAAAGCATCCCGAGCGGGTCGCTGGCGCTCGACCTGGCCCTCGGCGTCGGGGGCTATCCGCGCGGGCGGGTCGTCGAGATCTACGGTCCCGAGGCCGGCGGCAAGACGACTCTGGCGCTGCATGCCGTCGCCGGTGTGCAGCGAGGCGGCGGGACGGCGGCGTTCATCGACGCCGAGCACGCGCTCGACCCGGGCTGGGCCCGGATCTGCGGCGTGAATACCGACGAGCTCCTCATCTCGCAACCGGATAATGGCGAGCATGCGCTCGAGATCGTGGACACGCTCGTCCGGAGCGGCGCGATCGATCTCGTGGTCATCGATTCGGTCGCGGCGCTGGTGCCGAAGGCCGAGATCGAGGGCGAGATGGGCGAGTCGCACATGGGCCTGCAGGCCCGGCTCATGAGCCAGGCGCTCCGCAAGATCACCGGCACCGTCTCGAAGACGAAGACCACGGTCATCTTCATCAACCAGCTTCGAGAGAAGATCGGTGTGATGTTCGGCTGCTTCAGCTATGGCACCCGCGTCACCCTCGCAGACGGCTCCCAGGCGAAGATCGGCCAGATCGTGAACCAAAAGCGGGGCGTGGAAGTCCTGACCGCCGACCTGCAGACCGGCGAGGTTCGCTCCGCGCCGATCACCAACTGGTTCAACAACGGCGCCACGACGGAGTTCCTCTCGGTCAGCGTGCATCGTCCCAGCGGCAACGGCAGGGCGCAGTTCTCGGCTACCCCCGACCACGAGATCCTGACGACCGAGGGCTTCGCTCGGGTCAAGGACCTTCGGCCGGGCGACCCGGTGATGATCGCGCAGCTCTTCCGTCTCAGCGAGTTCCAGTGGGACGTGGTGCGAGGCAGCCTCCTCGGTGACGGCTCGCTCAGCGCTCCGAAGAGGCCGCACTCGAAGGGCGTGAAGTTCCGCCTGGGTCATGGCGTGAAGCAGCGCGACTACCTCAAGTGGAAGATGTCGCTCCTCTCCAACATCCCCGGCTCCTACTGGGAGAACGAGGACGGCGACAGCTTCTGGGACAGCACGCCGCTCCCGGAGCTGTACGACCTCCGCCGAGCTGCCTATCAGATCGGAGTGAAGCAGTTCGATGCGAAGTACCTGGCCGCTCTGTCTCCGCTTGCCCTCGCGCTCTGGTACATGGACGACGGCAGCCTGACGATCCGCGGGAAGCGCGAGAGCGGCCGGATCGCGATCTGCGTCGAGGCGATGAGCATCGACACCCAGCAGCGGCTTGTTGCGATGCTTCGTGAGCGGTTCGGCGACGAAGCGAAGCTCCATGACGTCCGCTCGCAGGCGGTCCTCCGGATGGAGCGTGACGCCACCGACCGATTCCTGTCGACCATCGCGCAGTGCGTCCATCCGTCGATGCAATACAAGCTTCTGCCGAAATACCGCGGCCGCTTCTCGGTCCAGCCAGTCTTCTCAGAGCCGGAGCGTCGGCTCGTGCCCGCCGAGATCGCCGCGATCAAGCCGATGCCTGCGATGTGGGGCGGCCGCACGTCGTATCGCTACGACATCGAGGTCGCCGGCACGCACAACTACCTGGCCGACGGCGTCGTCGTGCACAATTCGCCCGAAACGACTACTGGTGGCAAGGCCCTGAAGTTCTACGCGTCGGTCCGTCTCGACGTGCGTCCGATCGAGCAGATCAAGAACGGCACGGATGTGATCGGCCGCCGGGTGCGCGTTAAAGTCGTGAAGAACAAGGTCGCGCCGCCGTTCCGCATCGCCGAGCTCGAGATCCTCGCGGTGGAGGGCATCTCCCGGGAGGGCGGCCTCGTTGACATGGGCCTCCTGACCGGCGTGGTCACGAAATACGGCGCATGGTTCAACTACGGCGAGACTCGGCTCGGCCAGGGCCGGGAGAACGCAAAGCAGTTCTTCCGCGACCACGCCGACGTCGCGGCCGAGGTCGAGGCCAAGGTCCGCGAGAAGTCGAGCGCCGTGCCGGTCGGCGGCCCGGATGAGGAAAGCTAGCCGGCCCGCACGCGACGCCCCTCCGGTCGGCGATGCCTACGACGCGGCCGTCCGCTACCTCGGCTCGCGTCCGCGCAGCGTGTCGGAGATCAAGCGTCACCTCCGGACGAAGCGGTTCGACGAGATCGCGCAGGACACGGCGATCGAACGGTTGCGCTCCCAGAAATACATCGACGACGAAGCCTTTGCCCGCTATTGGGTCGAGCAGCGCCTGCGGTTCCGGCCCAAGGGAGACCGGGCCCTCGTGAGCGAGCTCATGCAGAAGGGCGTCGCGCGCGAGACCATCGACCTCGTCATCGGTGAGGCCGACCCGAACGCCGAGCTCGAGCGCGCCCGCGCTTCGATCCGCAGGCCGATGATCCGCTG
>JANXXG010000383.1 GCA_025350745.1 Chloroflexota bacterium
CCTACGCGCGGCGGCTCGCGGATCGCGCGTGAGCTAGGCGCGGGTCGGTCGCACCAGCGACGGCAGCTTCGTCAAGAGATCCTTCACCACCTTCGGGTTCCCGATCACGACCTGCGGCTCGTCCCATGCGGCATCCTCGCCCGTCTTCAACGACCGTACGGCGGCGCCGCCTTCACGCGCGATGAGTCCGGCGGCGGCGATGTCCCACGGCGCCAGCTGCTCGTGCACGAACAGATCCACTTTGCCACAGCCCACGTACGCGATCTCGAGCGCGGCCGACCCGATCACTCGGAGCCGCACGACGGTCGAGTTCATCGCGACGAACCGGGAGTCCTTCTGAGAAGCGGTCTTGAACCCAAGGCTCATGACCGCGAACGCATCGCCCGCCCGTGCGACGCTCGACGCGGCGATCTTCGCCCCGTTCAGGGTCGCCCCACCGCCTTCGTGCGCAACGAACGTCTCGCCGGTCCGCGGCGCATGCACCGCGGCGGCGCGGACCCGCCCCTCCTCCACGTATGCGATCGCGACGCAGTAGAAGGGCACGCCCTGCGAGAAGTTGAGCGTCCCGTCGAGCGGGTCGACGACCCAGAGCCGCTCCGAGCCGCGCAGCTTTCGATCGGCGCTCTCTTCAGCGAGGATCGGGATCGAGCGGTCGTGCGCCCGCAGGCGCTTGAGGATCTCCGTCTCGGCGGCATGATCGGCGATCGTCGCGAAATTCGCGCGGCCGCGCTTCCGCGTGACGATCTCGACATCGTCCACCCTGATCCGATCGCCGACCGCGACAGCCGTCTCCGCCGCGAGGCGCGCGAGGGCCGCGTAGCGATGCGCAGCCGCGGCTACCATCAGTCGGCGGGGGGACAGAGCTTCTTGACGCGATCGATGAGCTCGTTCAGATCGAAGGGCTTCTCAAGGATGTCCGTGATGCCGCGTGCCTTGAAGTCCTCCGTGTGGGCTGCCGCCGCCGCGCTCATGAACAGCACCGGCATGTCGCGGATCGTCGGATCGGCCTTGATCCGGTCGTACACCTCGAACCCGCTGAGGCCCGGCATCATGATGTCCAGGATGACCACGTCCGCATGCACCTGGCGGACGGTCTCGAGCACGAGCGCCCCGTCCGAGACGACGACCGCTTGGTAACCTGGTTCGTCGTTGAACGAGTCGCGCAGCAAGAAGGCGATCGGCTCGTCGTCCTCACCAACGACCACGACCCGTTTCTGCGCGTGAGCGACGCCCTCGGTCATCTGGTCGCGAGGATATCCCAGATCGCATGACCGATGACCTCGATCGCGCGCGTCAGGGTGACGCGCGCGCCTTCGACGCGCTCGCGCGGACGTACGAGCGGAGCCTCTACACACATGTGGCTCGCATCGTGGGTCCGGGAGCCGACGCCGAGGACGTCGTCCAAGACGCGTTCGTCTCGGCGTGGCGATCGATCGGGAGCTTCGAAGGCACCGCGTTCAAGGCGTGGCTCTTCCGTATTGCGCGGAATCGGGCGATCGATCTGTTCCGCGCGAAGAAGCGACGGGGCGAGCTACCGCTTGAGCCCCCGGACGCCGAGGGTGGCGACGGGAGCTGGGCCGAGCCGGTCGCCGGCGGGCCGGAGCTCGCCGATATGGTTGCGGGCGCCGAAGGGCTCGCGGCGGTGCAGCGGGCGCTGGCGACGGTGCCGGTCGAGCAGCGCGATGCGCTGCTCCTGCGCGACGTGGAAGGGTTCAGCTACGAAGAGATCGCCACGATCACCGCGTCCGAGCTCGGGACCGTGAAGTCGCGCATCCACCGGGCTCGGCTGACCGTCCGCAACGTGCTGGTGACCCAGGGCTGGAAGGGCAGCGCGGGATGACCCGCACGATCCGGGGAACCGGAGACGGCCGGCGGGCGTTCTCATGAGTGGAATGACCGAACACCCGCTGACCCTCCTGTCCGCGTACCTCGACGACGCGCTCGCGCCGGACGAGGGGGCGACCGTACGCGCCCACCTCGAGGGCTGCGGCAGCTGCCGCAGCCGCTTGGAGGAGCTTCAGGCGACCAGCCGTCTCATCGCCGCGCTGCCGGCCCTCGTGCCGGCCCGCTCACTCCTACCGCTCGTGCAACGCGGCTGGTCGTGGCTGCGGCCGGTCCGGCTGCTCGGCTCGATCGGGACCGGGACGTTCCTCTTCCTGTTCCTGGCCTCCTACGTCATCAACAGCGGGAGCAGCCTCGGTGGTGGCACGAAGACGTCCGAGCAGCTTGCCGCGAAGGGGCAGTTCGGCGCGGCCGCGAGCGCGGCCGCGGTGGAGAACGCGCAGCGGGCCGCTGCGGCCCGGACCCCGGTCGCGGCCGCGGCGCCGGCAGCCGGATCGCAGAGCACCTCGCCCGCGGACAGTGCGCACAACGTGGCGGCGCCGACGGCCGGCGGGCCGCTCGCCGCCGCCACCGGC
>JANXXG010000393.1 GCA_025350745.1 Chloroflexota bacterium
CGCCCGATGCGAGCGCCTCGACGCACACGATCCCAAAGTCATCCTCGGCGGGAAAGATGAAGCCGCGCGCGGAGCCGAGGAGCTGTTTCACGGTCGCATCGTCCACGCGACCGGTGAAGGTCACGTTGTCGCGCGCCACCGCTTCGAGCGCGGCACGCTCGCGCCCGTCGCCAACGACGATGAGCCGCAGGCCCACCTCATTGAACGCGCGCACCGCGATGTCCACGCGCTTGTACGCGGACAGGCGCGACACGATCACCCAGAAATCGCCTCGGGTGTGCGCCGGCGTGAATGAGTCGACGTCGATGGGCGGATGGATGACCTCGCTGTCGCGGCCGTAGTAGGTCTTGATCCGCGCGCGCACGACCTCCGAGTTCGCGATCCAGTGGTCGACACGCTTCGCCCCCCGCAGGTCGGCCTCGCGCAGGTTCGGGAGCAGTGACCGCACCATCGCCTGGAGCGGACCGGGCACCTCTTCGGCGACGTAGCGCTCGCTCCAGTCCCAGAGGTAGCGCGTTGGTGAGTGGCAGTAGGCGACATGCACGGTGTCGTCGGGAAGTGCGATGCACTTGATGAACGCGCTCGTCGAGGTGAGGAGCACGCTCGTCCCCGGCGCCACGCGCAGGCTCTCCGCCGCGCGCGGGTACAGGGGCAACAGCGCCCGGTGGACGCCACCACCGTGGGGCACGCTCTGCAGGAACGACGTGCGCAGCCGATAGCCGTCGAGCGGACCGTAGGCCCGCCGGTCGTGGAAGAACGTGTAGACCGGGGCCTCGGGGAACATCCGGTGCAGCACCTCGACCACCCGCTCGGCCCCACCGTGCGCCGAGAAGTACTCGTGGGCGAGCGCGTCGCTCATCGCCGCAGCCGCCGAAGGAGCACGAGGACGGCGAAGAGCGGCAGCACGCGCTGACGGCGCCAGCGGCGCGGATCGCGGACCAGCCGCCAGAGCCACTCGAGACCGATCGCGTGCACGAGCCCTGGCGGCGGTGTCGCCGCGCCGGCAAGATAGTCGAGGCTGCCACCAACACCGACCGCGACCCGCACGCCCGGCACGTGGTCGAGGTTCCGCGCGATCCACCGCTCCTGCCTGGGCATCCCGAACGCGACCAGCAGGATGTCCGGAGCTGCCTCTCTCACGCGCGGAACGACGTCGACATCGTCCTCTGCCTGGCCCGCGTATGTGCCGGCGATCCGGAGCGCAGGATGCCGTGAGCGGAGCGTCGCGGCCGCGCGCTCGGCGATGCCGGGCGCGGCCCCGAGCAGGAACAGCGACAGCCCACGCTCGGCCGCGAGCGCCGCGAGGCGGTCCACCAGCAGCCGGCCGGGCGCACGGCCCGGCAACGGATCGCCCAGGAGGCGCGATGCGACGACGGCACCGGTGCCGTCGGGAATGACGAGATCCGCGCCACCGCGATGGCCGCGACCTCGCGGTCGCCGCGACAGAGCATCACGAACTCGGGATTCGCGGTGACGACGAACGTCCGATCACCCGCGTCGAGTCGGCGTTCGATCTCCGCGATGGCGTGGACGAGCGTGACCCGATCGAAGCCGACGCCGAGGATGTCGACGCGCTGTGCGTCGTGAAGGGGACGGGCCACTAATGGACCGGGACGAGGCTCTTCTTGAAGAAGTCGAAGTGCTCCAGGGCGAGTCCCGTTCCCTTTGCGACGCAGTAGAGCGGGTTGTCCGCCGCGTAGCACGCGACGCCGGTGACCTGGGTCAACAGCTTGTCCATGTTGCGCAGCAGCGCGCCGCCGCCCGACAGGACCATGCCCTTGTCGATGATGTCCGACGCGAGCTCGGGCGGTGTCTGCTCCAGAACGTTCTTCACGGAGGACACGATCTGTTGCAGTACGGGCTCCATGGCCTCGGTGATCTCGTTGCTCCCGATGGTGATGGTGCGCGGGAGTCCGGCGATGAGGTCCCGGCCGCGGACCTCCATCGTGAGCTCGGGATCCATGGGAAGCGCGGAGCCGATCTGGATCTTGACGTCCTCCGCGGTGCGCTCACCGATCATGAGGTTGTAGCGCTTGCGCACGAAGTTCGCGATCGCCTCGTCAAGGCGGTTGCCGGCCGCGCGCACGCTCTTGCTGACCACGATCCCGCCGAGCGAGATCACCGCGATCTCCGCGGTGCCGCCGCCGATGCCGATGATCATGTTGCCGCTGGGTCCGGAGATCGGCAGATTCGCTCCGATGGCCGCGGCGAGCGGCTCCTCGATGAGGTACGCCTCACGCGCTCCGGCGCGGAGCGCCGCTTCCTTCACCGCGCGCCGCTCGACGCTCGTCACGCCGGACGGCACGCAGATCATGAGCTCAGGGTGGAACACGCGGATCCGGCCGCTCACCTTGTTGATGAAGTACTCGAGCATCTTCTCGGTGATCACGTAGTCGGCGATGACGCCGTCGCGCATCGGACGGATCGCCGTGATCGTTCCGGGCGTCCGACCGAGCATCAGGCGGGCCTCCTCGCCGACCGCGACGATACGCGGACGGTTGCCGTTGTCGTCATGGGAGATCGCAACGACGGACGGCTCCGTGAGGACGATGCCCTTGCCGCGAACGTAGACGATGACGTTGGCCGTACCGAGATCGATGCCGATCTGGCGTGAGAACAAGCGGTGGGTCCCTTTCTGTGGAGAGCCCGCGGAAACCTGAGTCTACGGGACGAGGATCGGGCCGCACCCGTCAGCGGGCCTCGAGGGTGACTCGCATCCCCGCGGCGTAGTGCCCAGGCAGGTTGCAGATGACCACGTATCGGCCGGCTACGAGGTCGAGCGAGAGCCGCTTCGTCGCGCCTACGAGGACGTTGTCGCGCTCCGCGATTGGGCCGCGCAGGGTCACCTGCGTGAGACCGGTGTCGTACGGCAGCCGGTCCGGATCGGCATCGGTGCGGAAGAACGCGACCTCATGGGCTCCGGTGCCCCCGTTGTGGATCGCGACGACGAGGTGCCCCGCCCGAACGAGCGAGCGATCGAGCGCTATGGAGCGATCGGTGAGCTCGATCGTGGCGTCGGGCTCGATGGGCGCGCACGCGACTCTGATCACGATGGCCGCGGCCAACGCGATCGCCGCACCCCGGCTCATGTCAAGGGGCGGTCGCGGGGCCCGTCTCGGCGACACCCACGCGCCCGATGCGCCCGTTGCGCCACAGCACCACCACGACGACGTAGTACGCGACGTATGCGACCCCTTCGAGGAGGGTCGGGTCCGCGGAATAGCCGAACAGCGTCCGCAGGAGGCCGCCGGCGCCCGCATCGTCGGGGAGCCGCGCTGAGAGATCGAACAGCTCCGGCCCGCCGGACAGCACGCCGGCCTCGATGAACTCGTGCAGCCCATGCGTCACCAAGCCCGCCGCGAACAGCACCAAGATGACGCCGGTCACGCGGAAGAACGTGCGCAGGTCGATCTTCTGGCCGAAGACATAGATGAGGACACCGATCGCGACGGCGGAAGCGAGGCCGACGATCGAGCCGAGGACCTTCCCTTGGCCCGGCGCGGAGAACAGGAGGAGCGCCGTCTCGACACCCTCGCGCACGACCGCGAAGAACACGAGGAAGAAGATGCCCCATGCGGCTCCGCTGCCGGCGATGGTCTCCTGCACGGCCCGGTGCAGGTCCGATCTCAGGTAACGGGCCTGTCGAAGCATCCAGAAGATCATCCAGGTGAGGAACACGGCCGCGAGCAGCATCGCCACGCCCTCGAACAGCTGCTCGGTGCGGCCCTCGAATTCGGCGCCGAGCAGATTGAGGATGCCGAGGAACCCGAGGCTCACGATCGCGGCGGCGCCGAGCCCGGCCCAGACCCACCGGTGCGCGCGCCGCTCGCCGATCTGGGTGAGGTAGGCCAGAACGATGCCCGCGATGAGGGTCATCTCGATGCCTTCGCGCAGCGCAATGATCAGGGCACTCAGGTCACCAGCTGACATCGTTCTCCAGCTCCCCTGCGATACTGACGGCACGGCGTACGACCGAAGTTAGGCGAGCCTAACCATTTCCGACCTGGGGAGTCAAGAATGGCGTCCAGCGCTGCCGAGGAGTACCTGCAGGCGATCTACACGCTGGCCGACGAGAACGGGCACGTCGTTTCTGCGCGTCTGGCCGAATTCCTGGGGTTTTCCGCGCCGGCGATCTCCGAGATGATCCACCGGCTGGAGCGCGATGGCCTGGTCACGCTGGATGACCATAAAGAAGTGCATTTTACCAAGACCGGAAGGACCCAGGCCGACTCGATCGTCCGCCGCCACCGGCTCGCGGAGCGGTTCCTGGTCGAGGTCCTCGGATTCGCGTGGTGGAAGACCCACGAAGAGGCCGAGCGCCTCGAGCACGCGATGTCCGCCGAGATGGAGACGCGGATGGCGACCGTTCTTGGCGATCCGCAGACCTGCCCGCACGGAAATCCGATGCCGGGCGTGACGCCGATCCCGACGCGGCCGCTCGAGAAGCTCGCGCGCGGCGAGCGGGCGCGCGTCGAGCGGATCCCCGATCAATTCGAGCACGAGCCCGGCTTCCTCGAGTATCTCGACACGCAGGGGGTGAAGCCGGGGGTCACCCTGGAGCTGATCGAAAGCGGTCCGGCCGTGCTGCGGGTCTCGATCGACGGCGCGGTGCGGTCGCTCCGGCCGGACTGCGGCCAGAAAGTGTGGATGGGGCTGTGAGCGAAATGAAGATCTTCGTGCGGTCCTCGAGCCACGACTACTTCGTCGCGAGCGTGTCCGCGATCCCCGGCTGCGTCGGTACGGGCGCCACGCGCGACGGCGCGATCGCGAATGCGCGCAAGGCGTTCCGCGCGTATCGCGAGCTCCTCGAGGCGCGTGGCGTGTCGGCCGAGCACTGGAAGGACGTCGACCCGGACACGCTTGCGGTCGACGAAACGACTGCCGCCGGCATCCTCCCCGGCGAAGAGGTCCCGCTCGAGGAGCACGAGGTGCGGGACTTCCTGCATCAGTTCGAAGCATCGCGCGCCGCACTGATCTCGCTGGTCAAGGGTCTATCCCCGGACGAGCTGGAGAAGAAGCCGACCGAGGCGCTGTGGAG
>JANXXG010000404.1 GCA_025350745.1 Chloroflexota bacterium
CATCATGGCCGGGCTCTTCATCTGGGGACTGCAGCCAGGGCCCTTGCTGTTCGTCGAACACCACGATTTCGTGTGGGGCCTCATCGCGAGCATCTACGTCGGCCACCTCCTCACCTTCCTGATCTGTCTGGCGGCCGTACCACTGCTCGCGTCGATCATGCGGATCCCGTACGCGATCCTCACACCGTTCATCATCCTGATCTCGATCATCGGCTCGTACTCGCTCAACAACAGCATGCTCGACGTCTTCGTCACGATCGTGTTCGGGCTGATCGGGTACTGGCTACGCAAGACGAAGTACCCGCTCGCCCCCCTTGTCGTCGCGGTCGTCCTCGGCGATTCGACCGAGCGGACGTTCAGGCAGAGCCTGATCGCGAGCGGCGGCAGCCCGCTGATCTTCGTGAGCAGTCCGCTCTCCGCGACGCTCGTCGCGCTCGCGATCATCCTGCTCCTCGTCCCGATCGTCCGGGCGCTCCGTTCGCGGGGCCGTCGGGGCAGTGACGCGATCGACAAAGAGACCGTCGGCACGGCGATCGACTGACGGTGAGCCCCTTTGATGCGCTGCTCCTGCTGATCGCGTTCGCCCTCATCCTGGTGGGTGCCGAGCTCTTCACCAATGGCGTCGAGTGGCTCGGTCACCTGCTCGGGATGAGCGAGGGCGCGACCGGCAGCATCCTGGCGGCGATCGGGACGGCGACGCCCGAGACCCTCGTGCCCATCGTTGCGATCGTGTTCACCAACAGCGCTGACGCCGACGACATCGGTGTCGGCGCCATCCTCGGCGCGCCGTTCATGCTCGGCACGCTCGTCATGCTGCTCATCGGCCTGACCGCATTCCTTCTCCGGAAGCGCCGCGGCCGGGACACGCTCCGCGTCGACCGGGCGCACGCCTCGCGCGATCTCGGATTCTTCCTCGTCATGTATTCGGCTGCCGTCGCCATCGCGCTCATCCCCCCGCTCCGCGAGATGAAGGGGATCCTCGGGTGGGCGTTCCTCCCGACGTACGGTCTCTACCTGTTCCTCGTGCTGCGAACGCCTGGGACGAGCGAGTCGGACGTCGAGGAGGCGGCTGAAGAAAAGGCCGCGTTCGAAGCGCTGAGCTTCGCGGCGTACCTCAAGCGCTTCGTGACCCGGCTCGATCCGCACCGACCACCCGGATGGCTCATCGTCGTTCAAACGCTGGTCGCGTTCGGTGGGATCCTCGTCGGCGCCAAGATCTTCGCCGCGTGGATCGACGCGTTCTCGCACGCGATGGGCTTCAACGCGCTCCTCGTGGCGCTGCTGCTCGCCCCGCTCGCGACGGAGCTGCCGGAAGCGGCGAACAGCCTGATCTGGACCAAGGACGGGAAGGACGTCATCGCCCTCGGCAACGTTGCCGGAGCGATGGTCTTCCAGTCCACCGTCCCGGTGACCGTCGGGGTGTTGCTCACGCCCTGGATCCTCGGTCCGTTCGGGACCGTGGCGGCGATCTTCGCCCTCGTGTCGGGCGCGCTCATCTACGTACAGCTGCGATTCCGGACGCACGGGGACGCGCTGCCGCTCTCGGCACTCATCGCGGGCGGGAGCCTGTATGCGATCTTTCTGATCTACGTGATCAAGACCGTGGTCGCCGGCTAGGCCGAGCGGGCTCGCCCGGTGGTCAGACCAATCAAAAGACCTGCGGCGCCCGGCGGGACCGCCTACCATCACCTCCGGTCGCGCACTGCGCGCCACACGACTAGGGAGGGTTCCTCGCCCATGAAGCGACTTGTAGCGTTCTGTCTCCTCGCCACGACGATCGTGGCCGCCTGCACGAGCACCACGACGACGCCCGGCCCAAGCGCCAGCGCGAGCGGCAACGCCGCCACCGGCCAGCACCCGAAGATCGGTCTGGTCACCGACGTCGGCGGCCTGAACGACAAAAGCTTCAACGCCCTGGCCGACAAGGGCCGCAAGGACGCCGCGGCCCAGCTGGTCGTCGACACGTCGGTGACGGAGTCGAAGCAGCAGGCGGACTACGTCCCGAACCTCACGAAGTACGCGCAGGACAAGTACGACCTCGTCATCGGGGTCGGCTTCCTGATGCAGAACGCCGTGTGGAAGGTCGCCAAGCAGTTCCCGAACGTCAAGTTCGCGATCATCGACGGGGCGCCGCAGGACGATGCCGGTAAGACCGACAACCTGCCGAACGTCGCGAACCTGTTCTTCAAGGAGCAGGAGGCCGGCTACATCGTCGGCGTCATCGCGGCGACGATGGCTCTGAACAAGGTCGGCGCGGCGACCCACAACACCGTGTGCTCGATGGGCGGCCTCCCGATCCCGCCGGTGGACCGGTACATCGCCGGCTACCAGGACGCCGTCACCAAGACGAGCCCCACGACCAAGATCCTGAACGGCTACAGCCAGGACTTCGTTGACCAGCAGAAGGGCAAGGAAGTCGGCATCAAGCACATCGCCGCGGGCTGCGACATCCTGTTCCAGGTCGCCGGCGGCAGCGGCATCGGGTACATCAACGCGGCCAAGGACGCCAAGGTCTACGCGATCGGCGTGGACGCGGACCAGGCTGCCGTCGCACCCGGCACCGTGATCACGAGCGCGCTCAAGAAGGTGGACGTGGCCGTCTTCCAGACGATCCGCTCCGTCCGCCTCGGCACCTTCAAGGCCGGCGACATCAGCTTCAACGCCGCGAACGACGGCGTCGGCTTCGGCGCCCTCGACAAGATCGTCCCGGCGGACGCGAAGAAGGCTGCAGACCAGGCACTCGCTGACATCAAGTCCGGCAAGATCACCCCGAAGGACACCCTCACGGTCAAGTAGTGACCTCGTGACACAGCTGCAAGCACCATCGACGGGGCCGGGCTCATCGAGCCCGGTCCCGTCCGTGCGTCAGCTGACCTTCCAGTGGGCGGCCGGGCCGGCGATCCCGAT
>JANXXG010000421.1 GCA_025350745.1 Chloroflexota bacterium
CAGCGGACCGCGTCGACCCACGTATCGACGACGATCTGCGCGGTGTTGGGATTCTTCGCGAGCCACGGATCCGCAGCGGCGAGCGTCGCCTGCAGGAATGGGCCGATCGGCTCACTGCACGCGACGAGCACCTTGAGCGCATCGGTCTTCGTGAGGGCTGTGAGCGCCTCGGCAACGTGCGCCGGGGCCGCGTCGATCTTGTTCGCGAGGAGCGCCGCGACACGCGCGCTCGTGCCACCGATCTGAACGAACTTGGCCTGATTGACGTCGAAATTCGAGCCCGCGAGGCAGGCGCGCACGACGGTGTCACCTGCGTCACCCGGCGAATTGATGCCGACCGTGCGGTCCTTCAGCGCGGCCACGTTGGCGATGCCCTTCTGTGAGACCAGCAGGTAGTCCGTCGCCTTCACGTCGTTGGCGATGATCTTCATGCCACCGCCGCCCGACTCGGCCAACCGCGCGACGGTCCCAGGCGAGCCGACGAAGAGATCGGCCGAGCCCTGCACCACCGTCCGCAGCGTCGTGTCGGCGCTGGCGAGGTTCTGAATTTCCACGGTGAAGCCCTTCGCCCGGAGCGCGTCGTAGAAGTAGTTCTGATTTACCGACGTGAAGTCGTCGGTGCCTGATTTCGCGATGACGATCTTCGTCAGCTCGGCCTTGCCAGGAGCCGCCGGCGTCCCCTTCACGCTCGCCGCCACCGTGCCGGCCGGTGTCGCCGACGGCGATGTCGTGCCGGTGCCTCCGCACGCGCCAAGAACGACAAGCAGCGCGATCGCACATGCCCTTTTCATCCCGAACCCCCTCCGCCCGACGGTCAGACCGGGCGAACAGGCATGCTCCTCGCAATTTTTGTTGCTGTCAACCACTGAGATGGCAACGAAAGCCGTCAACCGGTCAGCAACGGGCGTTGCGCAGACCGGCGTGTCATGACAGACTGCGTTTCACATGGGCTACCGAGACCTGCGTGAATGGATCGATCTCGTCCGGGCCACCGGCGAGGTCCGCGACGTCACCGGTATCGGCTGGGAGCATGACATCGGGCGGGTCACCGAGATGGTCCACCACGCCCCTGACGGACCAGCGGTGCTGTTCGATGAGGTGCCCGGCTTCCCCAAGGGGTATCGCATCCTGGTCAACGCGGTCGCGACGCAGCGCAGGCTGGCGCTCACCCTCGGCCTGCCGCAGGACATCGAGCGCCGCGAGCTCATGGACCGCTTCCTCGAGCTCACCGAGTCCGGCATGGCGATCCCGCCGCGCGTCGTGAAGGACGGGCCGGTCTTCGAGAACGTGCTCCGCGGCGACCAGGTCGACCTCATGCGTTTCCCCACTCCCCTGTGGCACCCCGACGACGGCGGCCGTTACATCGGCACGGGGTGCGTGGATGTCATGAAGGATCCCGACAGCGACTGGGTGAACTGCGGGACCTACCGCGTCATGCTCCACGACAAGTCGCGGGTCGGCCTGTACATCTCGCCCGGAAAGCACGGCATCCAGTTCCGCGACAAGTACTACGCGCGCAACGAACCGTGCCCGGTCGCCATCGTCCTGGGATCCGATCCGCTGATGTTCCTCGCCTCGACGGTGGAAGTGCCGCAGGGCGTGTCCGAGTACGACTGGGTCGGCGGCATCAAGGGCGAGCCGTACGAGGTCGTGAAGGCCCCGATCACCGGTCTGCCGATCCCCGCCAACGCCGAGATCGTGATCGAGGGCTACATCCGCAAGGGCCACGAAGCCCCCGAGGGTCCGTTCGGTGAGTGGACCGGCTACTACGCCTCGGGGCAGCGCGCGGAACCGGTCATGGACGTCCAGGCGATCTACCACCGCAACGATCCGATCATGCTCGGCGTGCCACCGCAGAAGCCGCCGTGGGAGCCGCACAAGTACCGTGAGTACCTGCGGTCGGCACTCCTCCTGCGCGACATGAAGAACGCCGGCGTGCCCGGCGTGGTCGACGCGATGTGCTACGCCATCGGCGGCACGCGACTCATCGTGGCGGTCTCGATCGAGCAGCGCTATGCGGGTCACGCCCGCCAAGCCGGACACATCGCCGCGATGTGTCGCGCGGGCGCATACCTCGGCCGCTACACGATCGTGGTCGACGAGGATATCGATGTGAGCGACATCAACGACGTGCTGTGGGCGATGGCGACACGCTCAGATCCGGAGCGCTCCCTCGACATCATTCATCGCGCCTGGTCCGGTCCGTTGGATCCAGCGATCCACCCGAGCCAGAAGGGCCATAACTCACGCCTGATCATCGACGCGTGCAAGCCGTGGGAATGGCGCGACCAGTTCCCGAAGTCCATCGGGCCGGACATCAAGACGAAGCAGGAGACGCGCCGCGAGTTCGGCTGGATCCTGGATGGGCTGCAGCGGGAAGCGCAGGCCGTCGCACCTGCCGGACCCCGCGACCATCGCGCGCCCGCGCGACCCGGGGCTGGCAAGCGTCTCGACGACGACCACTCGATGTGACCGGACCTCACACAGCAGTGCGCACGGAGGAGTAGATGGATCTCGGCGTTGTTGTCGTCGCAGCCCTGCCCGCGTTCATCGCGAGCGCGGTCGAGTTCGTCGAAGCGACGACGATCGTGCTGGCCGTCGGGGTGACCCGCGGGTGGCGGGCGCCGCTGCTCGGCTCGCTCGCCGCGGCCCTGACCCTGGCCGTGATCATCGGCACCCTCGGTGTGGCGATCGTCACCGTCGTCCCTGAGAACGTGCTCAAGGGCTTCGTCGGGGCGCTGCTCCTGCTGTTCGGGCTGCGCTGGCTGCGCAAGGCGATCCTGCGCTTCGCCGGGATCGTGGCCCTGCACGATGAGGAGCTCATCTACCAGAAAGAGCTCGCCGAGCTGCGAGCCCAGGGCCTCACCTCCACCGCGTTCGACCGGATCGGGGCGCTCGTCGCGTTCAAGGCGGTACTGCTCGAGGGCACCGAGGTCGCGTTCATCGTCATCGCCTTCGGCGCCGGTGGCCCAGCGGCGCTCAACTCGGCGATCGTCGGCGCGGTCGCTGCGGGCATCGTGGTGATCCTCCTGGGGATCGCGCTGCGCCATCCATTGACGATGGTCCCGGAGAACTGGATGAAGTTCGGGGTCGGGGCGATCCTGTCGGCGTTCGGGGTGTTCTGGTTCGCCGAGAGCCTCGGCAACCACTGGCCGGGGGATGCGCTCTCGATCCTTGGGATCCTTGCGGTGTTCCTTGGGGCGAGCTTTGCCGCCGCCCGGATGCTCCAGCAGATGCTGCCCGAGGGCGCGCAGGTGGCGGCGAAGAATGTCTAGCACGCTTCGTTCGGTCGGCCTGACCCTCTGGGAGCTGCTGGTCGACGACGGCCAGCTCGCGGTCGGGATCGTGACCTCGCTCGGGGTCGCCTGGATCCTCGCGCACCTCGGGAGCGAGGCCCTGGCCGACCTTGCGGGCTGGGTGCTGCTGGTGCTGCTCTGCGCGCTCATGATCGCCAATCTCGCCCGTGCCGGCCGGAACGCCCGGCGGAAAATGTCGGCCTGAGCGCGACTGCGCTCGCGCCGGCAGAGCTCCTCCATGAGCTCGTGCTCGCGAACCGCATCCTCGCGAACGAGGGTGTCCTCGATGCGTTCGGCCACGTCAGCGCCCGCCATCCGTCGGACCCCGCTCGATTCATAATCTCGCGCTCGCTCAGCCCGGGGCAGGTGACGGTGGACGACCTGCAGCTGCTCGACGCCGGCGGAGCGCGCATCGGTGGTGACGGGCGAGCGTCGTACGCGGAGGTCGCGATCCACGCCGGCCTGTACCGCCGCCGTGCCGACGCAATGGCCGTCTGCCACAGCCATGCATCCGCCGTGATCCCATTCTCGGTGACCGATATGGCGTTGAGACCGATCACGCACATCGGCGCCGTCATGGGTCCACGCGTCCCCGTGTGGGATAGCGCGATGAAGTTCGGCGACCGCATGCTCGTTACCACCGCTGAGCAGGGCGATTCACTCGCCGAGGCCGTCGGCGACGGTTCCGTCGCGCTCATGCGCGGCCACGGGTTCGCTGCTGCAGCCCAGAACCTGCGCGCCTGCGTCATGATCGCGATCCGCGTCATGCAGGACGCCCGTCACCTTTCAGCAGCGCTATCGCTCGGACCGGTGACCTACCTTTCGGCCGCCGAGGTGAAGCTGTCCCGGTCCCTGATCCTGTCTCCGCTGTCGATGGATCGCGCCTGGGGCTATTGGACCTCCAGGCTGCCCCGCTGAAGGGCGGCGCGATGCGCGCATAGACCCGCGGCGCATCCTGCAGGTCCTTCACCTTGAACGACCTCTTCGTCGCGTGGCTTGCGGCGCGCGGGGCAGAGCTGCCCCCTTGATCGCGTTGTACACGCCGTACGCTCGTCCTCGCTGGAACGTGAAATACACACCGACCAACACGAGCGACACCCGCTGATAGGGTGCGGCCCCGACCCCACCGCCCGAGCGGGCGGCGCCCGCCACCCGCTCGGGCGGAGGTCATCAATTCAGTGGGATGCCGTTCTTCGCGTAGAAGCCGCTGTCCTTCAGCTTGTTCAGGAATGTGAGGTCGAAGCATTTCGTCACATCGACGTTCGCCATCGCAGGGTTCACCGTGCCGAGCACGTCCCGCGGAGCGGTGAATGCGTCCGCAGTGAACATCATGGATCGGGAGCCATAGCCCTGGAACGCGGCGATGGCGATGGCCGCCGCGTCGGGCTTGACCTGGGCGAACTCGACGAACTTCTCGGTCACGGTCTTCGTGTCGGAGAACATCGCGTTCTGGGCGAGCAGCGTGGCGGCGACGACCGCGAGGACCGTGTTGGGGTTCTTCGCGATGAAGTCGGTGCGCGCCTGGAGGCCACTGCGGCCCCACTGAAGCTTGGCGGTCGACAGATCGAACACGAGGTTAAGGCCGAGGGGGGTGAGCGCGGTCTTCTGGCTGATACCGATGACCGCGCACCCGATCGAACCACCTTTGAGCGCTGCGATCCGCGTCGATTCGTTTCCGACCTGCTGGATCGTCGTTTCCTTCGTCGTGAGGTTGAGCCCTTTGAGCATGAGCAGCGCCGAGCCGTGGGCGGTCCCGCCGAAGGTGCCGATCGCGATGGTCTTGCCCTTCACGTCCGCGGCGGTCTTGATGTCCTTCCCGCAGAAGAGCCCGTCATCGAGGATGGTGCTGTTCATCGCGAGGACCTTGGTCGGCGTGTCCGTCGTTGCGGAGGTGATCGCCGCGCCGGCGCCACCCACGAACATGTCGAGCTGACCGGCCACGATCGCCTGGACGGCCTTGCCGTCGCCTTCGAAGCCGGTGATCTCCGCGGTCAGGCCGAACTTCTGGAAGTAGCCGAGCATCTCCGCAAGCTTGGGCGAGAACTGCACCGGCTCATTCGGGGCGCCGATGCCGATGCGGATCTTGGTCAGCTCGGGCTTGGGCAGCACGTTCGGGTCGGCGTTCGCGCTCGCCTGAGCCGGAGCCGTCGGATCGCCGCGAGGCCGGTCGCGAGGCGCACCGGTGCCGATCGTCCTGCCATGTCCGCTACCTCTTCCCTGCCGCGACGGACGCGGCAATATCGCGATTGAGATGCGCGCCGAGCGGGACCGACGCGGGTCGGTCCTGGTTGCAGAGGTCCATCGCAATGCGCGCGTAGACCCGGGCCGCGTCCTGCAGGTCCTTCACCTTGAACGATTTCTTCGTCGCGTGGCTCGCTGCGCGCGGGGCGTAGCTGATCGCGGGGATGCCGAGCTCATTGAACGCGTTCGTGTCGCGCCACATGCTCGTGACGGGGTCGCCGACGATGGCCGGCGGCGTCGCGAACGTCTGCTCGTGGCAGCGCCGGACGGTCTCGATGAGCCGCTCGGCGCCCTTGGCCTCGAAGCCGGGCCGGTACAGGAACAGCTCGACCGTGCCGTCGACGCCGGCGGTCCGCAGGACGCCGCGCAGCTCCTCGCGCACGTCGATCGGGTTCGCTCCGGGAAGGATGCGGGTGTCGACGTAGAACGAGCAGATCTGCGGCGCGCTCGTGAGATTGAACGGATACCCCGAGCGGATCGCGTTGACGCTCGCCTTGGGGACGATCGTGCCCGTGGACCCGCGGTACGTGTTCCGCTGCTGGTACCCGTACGCCCACTCCTCGAATGCCGCGATGACCGCGGCAGCTCGGACGATCGCGTTCGGCGCGTCGGCGAGCCCGGTCGGCCGCGGCAGGTAGGGCGTGTAGTACCGCGGCGTGTCGGTGATGATCGTCACCTTGAAGTGCGCCTTGCCGGGCTCGATGCCAACGATGCCGAAGCCGGTGCCCTCGGCGACGAGCGCGTAGTCGGCGACCGCCCCGTGGGTCACCATGAACCGGACGCCGAGATCCTTCGAGAGGTAGAGCGGCCCCTGCCACTCCTCGATCGGCTCGCGTGAGATCTCGCCCGCCACGGCGCTCACGATGAGGTCGCCCTTCATCGGGAAGCCGGAGTCCTTGATCGCTTTCGCGGCGACGAGGAACGCGGCCATCGGACCCTTGTCGTTGACCACGCCGTCCCCGTAGATGTCCTCGCCCTCGACCCAGGCCGAGTGATACAGCGGATCGTTCGGGTCCTTGGCCGACCAGACCGCGTCACGACGGAGCGTCGTGTCGAGGTGGGAGTTATAGATGAGGCTGTAGCCCCCACCCGAGCCGTTGAGCCAGGCGGCGACGTTGAACCGCTCGGGGATCATCGCGAACTTGCGGGGCGCGAAACCGCTTCGCTCAAGCCAGTCGTAGACGAACTCGCCCGCCGGTCCCTCACTGCCGGTCGGGCTATCGACGTTTCCGAGCGCGAGCGCGAGGTCCACGACCTCCTGCGGATCGATACGGGCGACGACGTCATCGGGGGTCATCTGATCGCTCCCTTCACGCGAGGTCGACGGTCCGCGGAACACCGAGGCGCGCGATGAGCGACGCGAAGAGCAGGACGGCCGCAGCGACGATGATGGCGGCCTGCGCGCTGATCAGGTCCATGACGGCAGCGAGGGCCACCGGACCGATGAACGCGCCGAGATCCGCCGAGAACCGGTAGGTACCGAGGACCCTGGTCCGCTGGTCAGCTGGGACGATCTCCGACAGCAGCGCCGTCTGCGAGCTCGAGAAGAAGTCGCCGAACCCGATCAACGCCGCCGCCAGCAAGAACGTGACGAGGTCGTGCGTGAGCAGGAACACGAGATCGCCGGCGGCGATGGCCGCGAGCCCGGCGGTGATGATCCGGCGCCGCCCGATCCGGTCGCCCAGCATCCCACCGGGCGTCGCCACGAGCAAACCGGTGATGGACATGAGCGCGATCGCGGTGGCGATCGAGATGCCGCCGAGTCCGAGGGCCGTCGCTGCATAGAGCGGGAGGATCGTGTTACGGAACCCGTGCCGGTTGATCATGTTGGCGACGACGCCGAGGTTCGTGGCGCCGATCGCGATCGCGCGCTCTCGGCCGTGAAGAACGCGGGCGTCGCCCGCCGACGCGCGCGGCGAAGACGACCGGGCAGGTGCGATCCTCCCGAGCAGGGGCACGAGGATCGCGCCGGCGATGAGGATCAGGGCGAAGGTGACCGCGAACGTCACTCTCCAGCCGAGCAGTGCGCCGACGACACCTCCCACGAGCGGGTAGGCCGCGATCCCGACGTTGTTGGCGACATGGAACAGGCTCATCACCTTCCCTCGGTTCGTCGCCGCCGCCGTCGCGCTGAGCGCGGACAGGATGACCGTGGCGAGGATGCCGATCGCGAGGCCGGAGCCGACACGGGCGGCGATCAGCAGCTCCACGGAGCTCGCGTTCAGTCCGACCAGGCACGACCCGAGCGCGAGTACCAGCGCCACGACGCTGATGCGGCGGTGCCCGATGCGGTCGGAGACGAATCCGGCAGGCAGGTCGATGAGCAGCCGCGCGAAGCCGAACGCGCCGACGATCACGCCGGCCGTGGCGATGCTCACGCCGAAGTCCTTGCGGATATCGGGGAGGAGCGG
>JANXXG010000422.1 GCA_025350745.1 Chloroflexota bacterium
GAGCGGACCCGCCGGCTCACTGCGACCCGTCCGGAGCGGTTCGCGACACCGGCCGACGCCGAGGCGTACCTCCGCGCGACGTCACCCGGCTACTCCGACGAGATCTACCCGCATCGGGTGGTCTGGCTGCTCCGACCGACCCCCGAGGGCCTCCTGTGGCGGTCCGATGCCGCGGCCCTTGATCAGATCCTGCGCGGGTCGCGGAGCGACCTCTGGGAGCGCCTGGAGGACGTGACCGCGCCGACGCTGCTCGTCCGGGGCACGCACGGCTACCTCTCGCGGCCGACGGCGCTTGCGATGGTCGAGCGGCTCCCGGATGCCCGGCTGCTCGAGCTCGACGCCGGGCACAACGTGCACCTCGATCGTCCGGTCGAGCTGGCGGACGCCGTCGTCGCCTTCGCCCGCCCCGTGCCGTAGCCTAGAGAGGCCCATGACGCCTCCTCGCTGGCATCGCTACGCGCTCGGCGCGCCGTTCGCCGTGTTCTTCCTGGTCCTTCTCCTCGGGGGCCTGCTGAACCGGGTGGACGCGCACGGCCGGTTCGTCGACGACACGACCGGCAAGGGCGTGCCGGATGTCTCGGTGACCTTCGGTAGCCGCAGCACCGTGACCGACGCCGACGGCCGCTACGTCATCGACAATCTGCCGCGCGGCTCGAACCTGCTCCTGCAGCACCGGTACTACGGCCGCAACTCCGTCAGCGCGGATCTCGCGGAGTACCGGCTCACGCCGCTCACCATCACCCTCGAGGTGAAGGATGCCGCGACCGGCAAGGGCGTGGACACGCCTGAGGCGCGTCAGCCCGCGGACACGCAGCTGGGGAAGGGCACGACGACGGGCGAGATGGTCGTGGCGCCGTACCCGAAGCGGGACGTGCCGCTCATCGTGTGCGCGAAGAACTACAAGCCGATCGAGGTGACGCCGAAGGGGAACCTGCAGGACGTCGACCTCACGTTCGCGGAGGGCCAGTCGTGCCCGCCGCTCAAGACGCCGGCACCGACGCCGACGCCGCTGCTCACACCGGCACCGAGCGGCTCAGCCGCGCCGAGCCCGGGCGGGACGCCGAGCCCGACACCGAAACCGAGCGGCTCGCCCTAACAGCGGCGCCCGTCCCGCGCGCCGCCCGGCACCGTACAATGTCTGACAAACGAACGTACAGAAGCGCCGACGGAGGTGTCCGATGGCTGTGGTCAACATGCGGGAACTAGCGCGCAGCACGAGTCGCGTCGTCGATGCGGTGCACCGCTCCGGCAAAGCCGCCCTTGTCACTCGCGGCGGCCGTCCGGTGGTGGCGATGATCCCCATCGACGAAGCGGCGTTCGAGGATTGGATCCTCGCCAAGAGCCCCGCGTTCGGCGCGAGCCTCCGGAAGGCGGACGTCGATCTTCGTGATGGGCGGGCGATATCGGTCGACGAATTTCTTGTCCGGAACCCCGTCCGTCAAAGTGCTCGCAGCAGAAAGCGTGCCCCCCGCAAGGGGTGAGAGCGCACGTTCAGATCAGCCCGAGAGCGGAGAAGGACTTCCGGCAACTCGACGCGACGGCACGCAAGCGGCTGCGATCGACGCTGGCCGACAAGCTGACCGCGGCACCGTTACCGGCCAATCTCGACGTGCGACCGCTCGAAGGACTCTCCCCCTGGCTTCGTGTGCGAGTGGGGGAGCATCGGATCATCTGCCGCGCGTTGACGGCTGCTGAGTTGCGCGGGACAGGTTCCACGCTCGGCCTCTATGTCGCGCGCATCGTCGATCGCAAACAGCTGCATACCGCGATGAAGAACCTGTGATCCGCGAATTCCTCGCTCGGAATCCGGTCGGTCAAGCCCCACGTCAGGCCTTGCGCGGCGGAAAGAGCGCACCCGGCAAGAAGTAAAGGCGCAGGTCCAGGTCAGCCCGAGGGCGGAGAGATGCGCGGGACGGCGTCCTATCTCGGCTTGCACGTTGCGCGGTTCGCCGATCGCAAGCAGCTGCCGATGGGCCTGAAGAACCAATGACCGTCGCGCTCGAGCCGCGCCCCCGAGCGGCGTTGGAGCTATATCTCGTAGTGTTATAAGATATAACGGATACTGTGATAAACCTTGGAGGGAGCAAGGATGCCGCAGCGACGCGACTTTCCGACAGGCGGTGAGGTAGCCAGCGAGGATCTGGTGGGTCGTGAGCACACCCTCCGTGACCTC
>JANXXG010000426.1 GCA_025350745.1 Chloroflexota bacterium
CAGCGGACAATCCGGATCCGGCCACGTCGGCCTTCGTCGCGTTCCGTGATCGCAACCGGAGCGAGAAGGCGGCCCGCATCCGGGCCGGGCTGGCGCACGGCTTCCTCGCGTCCCGTGACGGCAAGGTCGTCGGGTGGCTCAACGCGCAGCCGAAGGAGGCGTACGCGAACACCCGGCAGTTCGCGCCGGCGTTCGCCGAGATCCTCGAGGGCACCGGCTTGGTCATGTGCTTTGTCGTTGCGCCGTCCGCGCGCGGGCAGGGCGTGGGTACAGCGCTGCTCCAGGCTGCGATCGCAAGCTTCCGCGCCGCCGGTCTGCGGCAGGCGCAGGGCTTCGCGCGGCGACCTGATGCGCCGCTCGGCGAATGGGAGACCTTCGCGACAAGCAGCTATCACGGGACGCTGTCGATGTATCTGGACAACGGCTTCGCCGAGGTCGGTAGTCTTGGCGCGTACGCGGTGATGCGGAGGTCGCTCTGATGCCCACGGTCGTCGTGCTCCATCTCCACGAAGGTCACGGGAAGCCGATGCGCCCCGTGGCGGAGGTGCAAGCGCGCGTCGGTGGCGGCATCGAGGGCGACTCGCACGTGTCGCGCACAAAGCGCGCGGTCACGGTGGTGGACCTCACGACGCATGAATCGGTCGGTGTGAAGCCGGGCGATCTCCGCGAGCAGATCACAGTGTCCGGCCTCCCGAAGCTCGGCGAACTTGGGGAAGGAACGCTGCTGCGGATCGGTGCGATCACTCTGCGCGTGAATGGCCCATGCGATCCGTGCACGCACATCGGCGAGATGAACGGTGTCATCGATCCGAACGAATTCCAGTCGATGCTCGAGGGAAGGCGCGGCCTCGTCTGCAACGTCGTCGCCGCCGATGGACCGGTGCGCGTGGGGGACGAGGTCAGCGTGATGGAGACGGTCTCTACGAGATAGGTTCTGTCGGGGTGGAGAGAGTTGAACTCTCGACCTCGCGGACCCAAACCGCGCGCGCTACCAGGCTGCGCCACACCCCGATGACACGTTGATTATGACCGCGTCTCCAGCCCGCGCACGATCACATCGAGCCCGAACTCGAACGTCTCCTCGCAATCGTCCTCCGCGAGCTGCGGCGCGAGCTCCACGAGGTACGGATCCGCATCAGGTGGCAACGGGAACGGCTCACCATTGCGCTCGGCGCGGAACGGCGCGGTCCCGACCTCCCACTGCGCCACGCCAACGACATACGACGTGATCGTCGCAAGGGTCTTGAGCGCGCTCGGGGCGTCGAAGCCCGCTGCGCGCAGCTGCGCCATGACCGCGCCGGCCGCGCGCGCCGTAGCTGGGTCGCTCAGCGGCAACGTCGCCAGCAACGGGATCGCGTGCGGATGGCGGAGGAGCAGCGCGCGATACGCGTGTGAGAGCTCACGGAAGACGCGCTGCCACGGCACATCGGACGGCGGCGGGATGACCAGCTCGGCGAGAAGGATCTCGACGATCCCGGCGAGCAGCGCGGCCTTGTTCGGGAAATACCGGTAGATGGCCATGCCCTCGACCCCGAGATCTGCGCCGAGCTTCCGCATCGAGAGCGCCTCGAGGCCATCGCGGTCGACGAGCGCGAGCGCGGTCTCAGCGATGCGCGCGCGACTGAGCGCCATCCGCGAATGGGTTGACGGAGGAGCCATCGACCGTTAGTTTACACCGTAAACCCGTCAGGGCGCCAAGGGGGAAAGCAGCATGTTCGCGGCGTGGGGACATCTCGTCTATCGGTTCCGTTGGGCGGTGCTCATCCTGTCGGCCATGCTCATGGCCCTCTCGATCTTCGTCACCTCAGCTGGCGGCGATCTCACGAGCGGCGGGATCATTCAGACCTCCGAGTCGGGCCGCGCGGCGCAGCTGATCAAGGACGAGCTCCCCCGATCGAACAAGACGACGTTCACCCTCCTCTTCGGCAGCACGACCCTCACGGCCGCCGATCCGGCGTACAAGGCCGCGGTGACGCAGGCCCTCGCAGGGGTGCGTGACGATCCGCGTGTCCAGTCGGTGCTCACCGCATACGACCCGGGCCCGCAGGCGTCGTCACTGATCTCGAAGGATCAGCACCGGCTCATCGCGGTCGTCAGCGTCAAGGACGACTCAGCCGTCGCGCAAAAGTATTACGAGGCCTTGCGGGCGAAGGTCGCGTCAAAGGTCCTCACTGTCGACGCGACCGGGTATCTCGCCATCAACCACGACTTCAACAAGATCCTCGAGAGCGACCTGCAGCGGGCCGAGCTCGTGTCGCTGCCGCTCGCGCTCATCCTGCTGCTCCTGGTGTTCGGCACCGTCCTCGCGGCGATGCTCCCGCTCGGCGTCGGCATGCTCGCGGTCGTGGGCGGCATTGCCGCCACATTCGCGCTGAGCCGCAGTACCGACGTCTCGCAGTACGCGCTCAATATCGTGACCCTCATCGGCCTCGGGGTCGCGATCGACTACTCGCTGTTCATCGTGAACCGGTTCCGCGAAGAGCTGGCGCGCGGCCAGAGCGTCGACGACGCCATCGCCCGCTCGATGGCCACGGCCGGTCGCGCGATCACCTTCTCCGGCATCACCGTCGCGATCGGTCTGGCCGGGATGTTCTTCTACCAGGGCACCTTCCTCGCTTCGATGGGGTACGCGGGCGCTCTCGTCGTCGCGATCGCGGTCTTCTATGGACTGACGTTCCTTCCGGCCGTGCTCTCGCTCCTCGGTCCGCGGGTGAACAGCCTCCGTCTCGCCGAGCTCTGGCGACGTATCCGCCGCCAGCCCGTTTCCACCGTGGAGCGCGGACCGGGCCTGTGGCATCGCCTGGCGGTCGCGGTCATGGACCGTCCGCTCGTGGTCCTCATCCCCGTGCTCGCGTTCATCCTGCTCGCGGGGTCGCCGTTCCTGCGGCTGCGCCTCGCGAACGGCGACGTCGACATGCTGCCGCCGAGCGCTGAGTCGCGGGTCGCGTACCACACGTTGCTGGACCAGTTCCCGAACCAGGACCAGAACCAGTTCCAGATCGTCGTCCACTACACGAACGGGTCGGATCCGCTCAGCGCAGAGAACGTCGGCGGCCTTTACGACCTCTCGCGCCGCATCGCCGCCGTCCCGGACGTGCTGCGCGTGCAGAGCGTCGTCGACGTCGACAAGTCGATCACCAAGCCGCAGTACGCGCTCCTGTACGCGAACCGTGCCGGGCTTGCCCCGGAGCTCCAGGAGGGCGTCCGTCAGAGCGTGGGCAAGAACATCGCGGTACTCACGGCCCTCAGCGCAAAGCCGATCTCGAGCGATGAGGCCCGCCGGCAGCTCGCGGACATCCGTGCGATCGCCGCGCCGCCCGGAGCCGAGCTCCTCGTGACCGGCTTCACCGCATACGACGTCGACGCGATCAGCTTCATCCTCGGCAAAACGCCGATCGCGGTCGCGTTCGTCGTGCTCGCGACCTACGTCGTGTTGTTCCTCCTCCTTGGTTCGGTGATCCTGCCGCTCAAGGCCGTGCTCATGAACTTCTTGTCGATCAGCGCGTCGTTCGGCGCGCTCGTGTGGATCTTCCAGGACGGTCACCTCTCGTCATTCCTGAACTTCACGCCCTCCTCGATCGATCCGACCCTCCCCGTCATCATGTTCTGCATCGTCTTTGGGCTATCGATGGACTACGAGGTCCTGCTCCTGAGCCGGATGCAGGAGGAATATCAGCGGACGGGCGACAACCGGTACGCGGTGGCGGAGGGCCTCGAGCGCATCGGTCGCCTGATCACCGGTGCCGCCGCGATCATGGTCGGCGTGTTCCTCGCGTTCGCGCTTGCGGAGGTCGTGATCATCAAGGCGATCGGCCTCGGGATGGCGATCGCCGTCGCGATCGACGCGACGCTCGTGCGCGCGCTCGTCGTGCCCGCCACCATGCGGCTGCTCGGCGATCTGAACTGGTGGGCTCCGCGGCCGCTGGCGCGGCTTTATCACCGCCTCGGCCTGGGCGAGAGCGCGCCACAGCGGCCTGCGCCGCGCGGTCCGCTCGGAGCCGCCGCGGAAGGCGACTAGCGCGCTCGTACGATACGGGCGATGAACGAGGCACCCGTCCTTCGCCCGCTCAGCGTTGGCGACATCATCGATCGCGTCCTTCGGCTCATCCGCGCGAACGTGCTGCTCTTCGTCGGCATCGCGCTGATCCCGGATCTCATCGTCGAGGTCCTTCAGCGGGTCGCCGGCTTGAACCAGACCTTCGATCTCAACGACATTGGGACCGTCATCGGCTCGCAGGGGAGTACGCCGGTGCTGCCGCGACAGCTCGCGCCGGTGAACGCGGGCGCGGCCGTTGCGGTGGTGATCGTCACCATCGCGATCTCGATCGTGCAGGCCGGCGCGCTGATCGAGGCGACGGGCCAGCGGTATCTGGGCCGCCAGATCACGATCGGCGAGGCGTACCGGCGTGGCCTCCGCGCCGCTCCCCGGCTGGTGCTCACCGGCATCATGCTGGTCGCCGCGTTCGTCGCCGTGTTCCTCGTCCTCGCGATCGCCCTGGCGGTCTTCAACTCGTCGGCCCTGGTCGCGATCGCGCTTGTCATCGGCTTGATCGCGTTCTTCTTCATCATCCCGTGGGCCGTTCTGTCGCTGGCGGTCGTCGCACCCGCATTGGTGCTCGAGGGGCTCGGCCCGATCGCCGCGGTCCGCCGATCGCTGCACCTCATGGACCGGTCCCGTCTGCGCGCGCTCGGCCTCTACATCCTGATGGGGTTCATCGCGACGCTGCTCGGTGTGGTGTTCACCGTCGTGTTCCTGGCGTCCTTCGTCGCAGAGCCGACGGTCCGCTCGGTGCTCCAGACCATCGCGAACGTCGCGACCGCCACGATCAGCGGCCCGCTCATCTACGGCGCGATCGTCCTCCTCTACTACGACCTCCGCGTGCGCAAGGAAGCATTCGACCTCCAGCTCGCGGCGGAGGCGCTG
>JANXXG010000024.1 GCA_025350745.1 Chloroflexota bacterium
TTCTCGTTCTACTGCAGCAAGAACCTCGGCGCGTACGGCGAGGCCGGCAGCATCACGACCAACGACGACGCGCTGGCGGCGGAGCTTCGGTCGCTGCGCGAGCACGGCCAGAGCACCCGCTACTACCACCCGGTGGTCGGATACAACGCCAGGCTCGACGAGATCCAGGCCGCGATCCTCCGCATCAAGCTGCGCAAGCTTCCCGAGTGGAACGCGCGCCGTCAGGCGATCGCCCGCCACTACAACGAGCAGCTCGCGGGAAGCAAAGTGATCACGCCCGAGATCCCCGCCGGCGGCCGCCACGTCTTTCACGTGTACGCGATCCGGGTGCCCGACGGGAAGCGCGACGCGCTCAAGCAGCATCTCGCTGAGCGGGGCATCGGCACCGGCGTCCACTACCCCGTCCCGATCCACCTGCAGGAAGCTTCCGCGTTCCTCGGCTATCGCCAGGGTGATTTCCCCGTCACCGAGCGGCTCGCGGGCGAGGTGCTTTCCCTGCCGATGTACGCCGAGCTCACGGATGCGCAGGTCGAGACGGTCGCCGGTGCGGTCAAGGACTTCCTCACCGCGTGACCGCCGGGCAAGAGCGCATCGTCAAGGCGGTCCACGGCGTCCAGGCGGTGCAGCCGGATCCGCCGGACGAGCTGAAGGAGTCGGCGGACCTCCGGGCCACCGAATCGAAGGAGCAGCTCCTCGCGCGCTACTCCGCCGTTTGCTACGACGACTCTCCAGCCGGTGCCCGTGCGCGCCGCGTCGTCCTGCGCGCGGTCTGCAAGTCATTCGGCAACGGGGTGAAGATCGGGGTCGGTGTCCTGGTCCTCCATCCGCACACCTTCGAGATCGGCGACGCGGTGTTCATCGGCAATCAGACGTACCTCCAGGGCCGGCATGACGGCCGCTGCGTCATCGGCGCGCACACCTGGATCGGGCCGCAGTCGTACTTCGACTGCCGCGACATGGAGCTCGGCGAGTACGTCGGCTGGGGCCCCGGCGCGAAGGTGCTTGGCAGCGAGCACACCGGCGAACCCGCCGATGTCCCGATCATCCAGACCGATCTGATCATCAAACCCGTGCGCGTCGACGACGGCGCGGACATCGGCGTCAACGCGGTCCTCCTGCCCGGCGTGCACATCGGCACGGGCGCGATCGTCGGCGCCGGCTCCGTGGTCACGCGCGACACCGAGGTCCCGGCGTACGCGATCTACGCCGGCGTGCCCGCGAAGTTCCTGCGCTCGAGGCCGCCCTCCGGCAGCTGAGGTCCGGCCACACGCGAGAATCGGACGGTCGCGTGTCTTTCCGAAATCCTGCTAGTATGGCTCGGTGAGCGACGAGAATCTCGAGGTCCAGGTGGTGCTCCGCGAACGGAATCAGCTGACCCTGCCGGAGCGGGTCGCCGTGCGCATCGCGGCCATGCCGGGGGATCGCCTGCTCCTGACGGTCGAGGCCACCGATCCAGGCGTTGTGCGAGTGAAGCGGCTGAAAGATAGCTACGCGGGTATCGCCACGGGGGTCTACGGGCATACCGACGAAGAACGGGCCGCGTACATCGCGGAGGAGCGGGATTCGTGGGATCGGGATCCGCGCATCGCCATGACGGCGGGGGCACCCGATGGCACGCCGTACCTGACCTTCGACGAGTCGCGCCGGACGTACTGGCAGACCGACGTGACCCGGGAGCGATACGACCGCGATCCGAAGCTCCGGTGGCCGAAGTGCGACATCTGCGGGCGCTCGATCGCGCGCATGCGAGAACACCTTGTCGCTCACCGGGCGGGCACCCTCGACAAGCGAGGTGTGAACACCGATCCTCAGCAGCGCCTCCGGTCTCGGCGTCGCGTTGAGAAGTGGCGCGCGTCGCTCGCGCGCAAGACCCGCTAGCTGAGCCGCGCTTCGCTCGAAGCAGCACTGCCCGCCGGCGAGATGCTGCTGCTCGACACGTCGGTCGTGATCGCGTACCTGGACCGCGAAGACCGGGCGAACGCCGCGGCCATCGCGGTCGTTGAGGGCCTCGTGCGGTCGGGTCGCAATCCGGCGCTCATCTCCGTGCTGACGGTGACGGAAGTCCTCGTCGGTCCCGCACGGAGCGGCGACCGCACGCTGTACGGCGAGATCGTGGAGTTCCTCACCCAGCTCCCTGGTCTGCGGCTGCACGACGTGGGGTTCGCGGTCGCGGAGCGCGCGGCGATCCTTCGAGCCCGCCATCGGTTGCGCGCGATCGACGCAGTGATCGTCGCGACCGGCCTGGCCGCCGGCGCGGGACGGATCGTGTCGAATGACCGCGATTGGTCTGCGAGGCTGCCCGCGTCCGAAATCGGAGCGTCGGTCGTCCTGCTCGACGACCACCTACCGTTCTCATGATGAGCGCTCTGAGCGGCGCGCGGGTGGTCGTCACCGGCGGCGCCGGCAATGTCGGCTCACACATCGTCGACGGCGCGATCGCGGCCGGCGCCAGCGAGGTCGTCGCGCTCGACGCGCTCGTGCGGGGCGTCCCGGAGAATTTGGCCGGGGCGCTGAAGACTGGGAAGGCGAGCCTGCACGAGATGGACATCCGCGATCGCGAGGCGGTGACCGCGGCGATCGAAGGGGCGGACGTGGTGTTCCATCAGGCCGCCCTGCGCTGGACCCGCTGCCAGGAGTCGCCGCGTGAGTGTCAGGAGGTCATGGTCGACGGGACCTTCAACGTCCTCGAGGCGGCCGCGGCGGCGAAGGTGAAGCGCGTCGTGCTCGCATCGAGCGCGGTCGTGTACGGCGAGCCCGAAGCGCTGCCGATGCACGAGGATCAGCCGCTGAACGGGACGACCTTCTACGGCTCGATGAAGGTCGCGAACGAGCAGCTTGCGCGGGCGTTCTCGCAGCTGCACGGTGTGCCCGCGACGACGCTCCGCTACTTCAACGTGTACGGCCCGCGGATGGATGTCCGCTCGCGGTTCGTTGAGGTCATGATCCGCTGGCTGAACCTGATCGACGAGGGGAAGCCGCTGACGCTCTTCGGCGACGGGTCATCGTCTGTGGATTTCGTCTATGTCGGCGACGTGGCCCGCGCGAATCTGCTGGCCTGCGAGAGCAGCGCTTCGGCCGCTATCGTGAACGTCTGCAGCGGGGTCGAGACGAAGATGCGGGACCTCGCGGCGCTCCTCCTGCGGCTCACCGGCAGCTCCGTGGGAATGGAGTTCAAGCCCCAGCCGGAAGGCGCGCTCCCCGCGCGGCGGGTGGGTGATCCACGGCGGGCCCGCGAATTGCTTGGTTTCGAAGCTCAGACGACACTAGAAGAGGGCGTGACTGCGCTTATCGAGTGGCGCAAGCGCGCGCTATCAGGAACGTAGTGAATCCAAAAAGAATGGACCTGACATATGGCAGTTGAGACGCGCAAGAAGATGAATGTCCCGATCACGAAGCCGTCGCTCGGCGAGGAAGAGGCCCGGGCGCCGTACGAGTCGATCAAGAGCGGATGGGTGACCCAGGGTCCGAAGGTCGCGGAGTTCGAGAAGGCCATCGCCGCCTACGTCGGGGCGAAGCACGGCATCGCGACGACCTCCTGCACGACCGGACTGCACCTGGCCCTCGCGACCGCGGGCGTCGGTCCCGGCGACGAGGTCATCGTCCCGTCGTTCACGTTCATCGCTTCAGCGAACGCCATCCTGTACACCGGTGCGACCGTCGTCTTCGCCGACATCGACCCGCGCACGTACAACGTCGACCCGAATGACATCGAAAAGCGGATCACGAAGCGCACCAAAGCGATCATGCCCGTCGATCAGATCGGCATGACCTGCGACATGGACGCGATCAACGCGATCGGAAAGAAGCACGGCATCGACGTCGTCGAGGACGCGGCGCCGACGATCGGCAGCGAGTACAAGGGCCGCAAGACCGGATCGAACGCGCACCAGACCGTGTTCAGCTTCCACCCGCGCAAGGTCATCACGACCGGAGAGGGCGGCATGATCACGACGGATGACGACGCGTTCGCCGAGCGCGCGCGCAAGCTGCGCGCGCACGGCATGAGCGTGTCGGACCTGGATCGCCACAAGGCCGACCGCGTGATCATCGAGGAGTACGCGGAGCTCGGCTTCAACTACCGGATGACCGACATCCAGGCTTCGATCGGACTCGTCCAGCTGCGCCGGCTTCCCGAGCTGCTCAAGACCCGGATCGAGAAGGCTCATCGGTACGACCGCGAGCTGCCGGAGATCAAGGGCCTCGAGATCCCGTACGTGCCGGCATATGCGACGCACACGTATCAGAGCTATTGCCTTCGGTTGACGAAGGAGTGCAAGCTCGATCGCGAGGAGCTCATGACCAATCTGCTCCATCGCGGCATCGCGACCCGTCGCGGCGTCATGGCCTCGCACCTCGAGAAGACCTACACCGACCGCATCGGGAAGGTCTCGCTGCCGATCACGGAAGAGGCGACGCAGCACACGATGCTCATCCCGTTGTTCGCGACGATGACCGACGAGGAGCAGACCTACGTCATCGACGCACTGCGCGAGGAGCTTGGCGCGGCGTAACTACAGGTTGCCGAGCAGCGCGAGCACCGCGCCCGATGCGCGCCGCGCACTGGTGTCGAGGTCCGTGCTGGCCAGGG
>JANXXG010000305.1 GCA_025350745.1 Chloroflexota bacterium
GAGGGCCTGGCCGCTCGTCATGCCGCTCGGCTGATCAGCGCCGGAACGCTCGAGGAGCTGCGGCTGCAGCTGCCGACGCTCGGCGCGCTCTGCAATGCCGGCGACCTCGAGCACTACCTCCGCGAAGACCGGACCTTCATGCTGGCGTGCTACGGCGCATCGGCGCGGCCGCGACTGGTCGCCCAGGTCGCTGGCTTGCGCGATCGTGCGCAGCGATACCTCAGGCTTGTGTTCATCGGCGCGGATCACAAGCGTTGGCTGGACTACTCGTTCCAGCTGTTCCAGGCATTCGCGGCCCATGATGCGGACGCCGCCGAGGTCGTTGCTCAGGAGGCCCTGCGCTGGACGCTCGCGCAGGGACAATCGATGCTCGAAGACCGCCTGGGGATCGACTCCCTGGCGCCACGCGAGGCTGTCGCGGGCTAGACCCTGACCTCGCCATGCTCGACGACGAGTCGGCCGTCGATCCACATGCTCGGACCGCGGAGCACGGCGTCAAGATGGAACGGCACCTCGTTGACGCCGCCGATCGTCGCGTTCGATCCGAAACCGAAATGCATCGTTCCGGCCGTGCCTTCGTCGGTCAGCATGATCCCCGAGAGACTCGCCCGGTCGTTCAGACCCACCGCGCATTCGGCGAGGACGTATGCCTTATCCGATCCGGGCCCCGCGAAGACGCGCCGAAGCTCAGCGACCGTCTTCGCGTCCGAGCCGCGCACATCCACGACGCGGCCCGCCTCAATGATGAGTCGGATCGGCTCACGGATCAGCCCGAGGGTCGGGAATGGGATCGAGCCATCTACGACGACCTCTCCTTCGGAGGAGGCCTCGATCGGCGAAACGTAGCTCTCGATCGTCGGGGGCGAGCTTGTGGCCCCCGGTTCGGCGACATAACCGGGTGCGGAGTTGCCGATGCGACCGTCGATCCGCATTGCGATGTCGGTGCCGATCGGTGAGGTGACCTTGATCTCGCTGCCAGCGGTGTACGCCTCCGCGATGCGTTTCCCGATGACGCCACGAGCCGCGAAGTCCGCGCGCAACGAATCATCGGCCAGAAGCCCGAGAGAGTAGTCGGGCAGGCTGAGGTAGCGAGTGCCCCCAAGGGACGCGGCCTTACGCGCGGCCGTGTGGATCATCGACTTCGCGGTGAGCCCGAGGCAGAGGGCCGCTCCGCGCATCTGCTCGGCCGCGTCAGCAGGTGGCTCCTGGCCGTGCATCTCGAAGGGCGGGACCTCCACCAGGTGGACGTCGGTCGTGAGCAGCTTTGCCCGCGAAGCCACAACGTCGGCGACCGCCCGGGTCTCGCTGTCGCAGATGATCGCGACCCGTTCGCCCGCCGCCAGCCGACCACAGGTCCGCAGCAGGATGTCCGCGCCTTCGACCACCGGCGCACTCTTGTCGTTCATCGCCCCAATCATCCGACGGCCGCTCGCGCGCACAACAGTCATGGTGCACGCTTTCCGCCCGCCCGACCGTGCGCGGCGCACGTTGCCGCCACCCATCGCGGGCCCGGATAATCGGCGGATCATCGAGCGGTGGGAAGCGGTCTTGCGCGACACGGTGGATCTCCATGTCCACACGGCCGGGGACGTCTTCCCGCGATTGCTCGACGACGTCGAAGCGGCGACGATGGCCCGGGACAAAGGGATGCGGGCGATCGTGCTGAAGGGTCACGTGACCGGCACCGCCGACCGCGCCGCGGTGTGCCAGCGCCAGGTCCCCGGGATCTCGGTCTTCGGCGCATTGGTGCTCAACGGCCCGGTGGGTGGTCTCAATCCCGAGGCCGTCGACACCGCGATCCGTATGGGGGCCCGCGTCATCTGGGGACCGACGATGTGGTCGCGCAATCACGTGCGCTATATCAAGACGCATCCGAGCCGCGGCTACGTCGATATCGGCATGCGCTTCCCCGAGGAAGGGATCACGGTCCTTGACGACCACGGCAAGCTGCTGCCGGTCGTCCGTGAGATCCTGTCGCTCGTCGCCGCCGCGGATATCACGTTCTGCACCGGACACCTCAGCGTCGAGGAGTCGAAGGTGCTCGTCGTCGAGGCGCGTGACCTCGGGGTGAAGAAGATCGTGGTGAGCCATCCCGAGTACGAGAACATGAACTACAGCATCGCCGATCAGGTGTGGCTCGCGGACGCGGGTGCGCTGATGGAGCACACGATGTCCTGCCACCTCCCGTTCTGGTTCCCGACCGACCGGCCGCGCTACCAGACGGTCTGGG
>JANXXG010000110.1 GCA_025350745.1 Chloroflexota bacterium
TCGATCTTCGGGATGCACAGGGCGTCCGGGCCACCAACGACAGCACGACCCAGGTGATCGCGACCCGCGTCACGACCAGCAGCGGGGTCTGCGCGATCGGCGGTATCGGTGCCGTCGCGTCGACGGCGATCCAGGGACGCGTCGACTTCGTCGTCACGACCACGACCCTCCCGGGAACGTGCCGGTTCACGGTCACCACGAACAACAGCTCCATCACCGGTACGCAGGCCACGATGACGACGCAGCTCGTGGGCGCTGCGAGCAAGCTCGCGGTCACGGGCACCGACTCGCCGAAGACCGCCGGTTCGACCGCCGGTCTCACGGTCACAGTCGATATCCAGGATGCGGTCGGCCGGCGGGTGACCGGCAGCAGCGCGCTGGTGACGCTTCAGCTCGACGCGGCGTCGTGCACGGGCGCAGCGCCCGGCACCGTCTACGCGCCGGGTGGGACCGCCATGAGCGCCCTCCAGGGCCGGGTGACGTTCCAGCTCAGCTCGTTCGGCGCATATCCCGGGTGCGTCGTCACCCTGAATTCGGCCAGCTTGACCGGCACCAACGTGACGGTCCGCTTCGATCCGGGTGGGGCAGACCACCTGACCTGCGTTTTCCTGCCGACCTCGATCGTCGGCAATGGGTCCTCGCTCGCCACGGCCACGGTCCAGGTCCGCGATGCGCGTGAGAATCCGGTCACGGCAGGCGGTCCATATTCCGTGACCTTCGTCCGGGCGACGGGCGGCGCCACGACCATCGTGACCTCGTCGGTCCTGAACACCTCGAGCGGCGCCGTGACCTTCACGGTGCGCTCCGGTGCCACCGGAGCCTTCGGCGTCGACTCGTACAACGCGCAGATCACAGCGGGGTCGCAGCCCTCGCTGCCGAGTCCGACGACGCTGTCGGCGTGCAGCGTCTCGGTCACGCCCTGATCGCTACGCGACGCGCCGCTTCTTGTGGTTCACGTAGTCGATGAGCACGAACTCACCGAGCTTCTCCGGCTCGACGTAGAAGGCCCGCCCGCCGTTCAGCTTGGACATCTGATTGACGAAGTCCACGAGATAGTGCCCGCGGGCGAGCATGAACGTGTTGATGGTGATCCCGTCGCGAGTGCACCGGACCACCTCGCGGAGCGTTTCCTCGAACGTGCGCTTCGTCGGTGGGTACGCGAACCGTGGCGTCGGATCGCCCTGCTCGAAGTGTGCGGTCGGCTCGCCGTCGGTGATCATGAGGATCTGCTTGTTCTTGCCGCGGGAGCGTGACAGTAGCGTCCGAGCGGTCTGGAACGCGTGCTGCATGTTCGTTCCGTAGACGTACTCGTTCCACGTCAACCGCGGCAGGTCCTTCGGCTGAAGCTGCATTGCGTAGGCGGAGAATCCGATGATGAACAGGTCATCCTTCGGGTACGTCGATCGGATGAGGGAATCCAGGGCCAGCGTCACCTTCTTCGCCGCGAGGAAGCAGCCGCGGAAGAGCATCGAGCGCGAAACGTCCACCAGGATCGCCGTGGCGGACTGCGTGACGAGCTCGGTGCGGTACACGTCGAAGTCGGCCGCCGTCAGCTTCACCGGAGTGCCGGCGCCGCCGCGGAACACCGCGTTCTTGACGGTGCCGGGGAGGTCGAGGAGGAACGGGTCTCCGAACTCGTACGTCTTGAGCTCGTCGGTCGGGTCGCCGCCGCGACCGCGGGCGTCCGCGCGGTGCGTGCCGAACGCGTCGCGCTTCAGGGTCGAAAAGATCTCCTCGAGCGAGCGCTGGCCGATCTTTCGGATCCCCCGCGGCGTCAGCTCGTACTTGTCGCCGTCCTTGCGGATGAGGCCGGCCTCCTCCAGCAGCTCGCTCATCTTCTGCAGCTCTTCGAGCGACTGACGGGCCTTCGATCCCGCGAGCCGTTCGACCTGATCCGGGTCCACATCGGTCAGGTCGCCATGGTCGCGCGCTCCGCGCACGGCGTCCTCCAGGTCGGAGAGCTGGTTCAGCTCATCCATGAGGCCGAGCGCTTCGGCGAGGGTCAGCGGATCGTCACCCGAGAGCTCGTGCTGGTAGCCATCGAGCGGCATCAGCTGCCCGAGGGTGTCGGCGAGCTCGTTCATCGCCGATTGCAGGCCGGGGTCGTCGAAGGCGGCGCCCAGCAGCTCTTCGAGCTGCTCGCGCATCTCGCCCGACATGCTGCTCCAGAGCGAACGCATCGCGGCCATCCCCATCGCGAGCTGCTTGAGGAGATCGTCCCAGTCCTTCGCCTGACCGGCAAGCTCCGGATATTGGCGCTGGAACGCCTCGAAGTCGGGCTCGCCTCCGTCCATGCGCTCCTTCAGGGCGCGGTTCAGGTCGCGGATCATCTGCCGGGTGCGCTCGAGCTGTTCCGGGGTCAGGTCCGTCAGTGACTGGCGCATGTTCTTGAAGTACGAGCCGAGCACCTGCTCCTGCAGCTGCTTCATGAGCTCCTCGTACTTCTGGGCCGCCTTCGGCTCAACGAACTCGTAGTCCTTGAGGCCGCGGATCGCCCGGCCGACGTCCTCGGGAAGGGCATCCAGCTGTTCGCGCCGGTCGCGAGCGAGGTTGGCCATCGCCTGCTTCAGCGCCTCGTCGGTCGTCTGCTGCTGCTCGCGCCGGTCGAGGCCCTCGCGCTCGAGTCGCTTGACCTCCTCGAGCTTTTCTTTCAGCTCGTCGAAGATGCCCGAGAGGTCGTGCCGTTCAGCGCGCTTCTGCTTGGCGGCGCGCAGCCGCTCGAGGAGGTCCTGCATGCCCTCCATGCGGCCGGGGAGCCCGAAGCGTGCCAGCCGGGCCATCGCGTCCTCGAGGTCACCGCCCGAGAGCAGCTCATCCGACATCGCGCCCAGCAGCTCGTCGGCCTCGAGCGCGTCGAGCCGTTGCGTGCCGTCCCAGCGCTTATAGATGGAACGGTCTGGTTCGCGCATGCTCCGGCCTAGGCCCTGAATGTCGCCCGGGACTCGCCGCGCTCCTTGTTCAGCTTCCGGTTGAGGTGCAGCCCCTCAAGGATGAATTCCACGCCCGCGGCGATCGCGGCCGGGTTGCCGGTGGCGCCGAGCTTCGCGACCGCGCCCTTCATGCCCGGGATCTGGAGCGCCTGCTTCACGTACTCCTGGCTCGGTAAGACCGGCGACACATGCATCGTGGCGCCGCGCTGGAACGCGGCCAGCAGCGAGTCGAACTCGGCGAGGGCGAATGTCCGATTGAACACGTTGAGCACCGCGCGCTGGCCGAGGCGGTCGATCACCCGTTCCTCGGTGAGATCGCCCACCGACTCGAGCTCGATCTTGCCGGCGGTCGAGGCGATGATGGCCGGCAGGTCGCTGATCCGCGGCACGACCGCCGTCTCTCGGTTCCGGAGCGCGCGCTTCAGCGCGTTCGAGGTGAGGTTCTCGTAGTTCGCGATCGTGACGCGGACGGAGACGCCCGACCGCTGAGAGATCTCGGGAGACTTCCGCGCGAGCTGCGACAGCTCCGCAAGGATCTCCTTCATATACGCCGGCACCGTGGTCGTGATGCCCTCGTCCACGAAGGCCGACCGCTCCTGCTCCATGATGCCGACCTCGGTGGCGATGTCCTTCGGGTAGTGCGTCCGGATCTGCGACCCGAAGCGGTCCTTCAGCGGCGTGATGATCCGGCCACGGTTCGTGTAGTCCTCCGGGTTCGCCGACGCGACGACGAAGAGGTCGAGGGGCAGCCGGATCTTGTACCCACGGATCTGCACGTCACGCTCTTCCATGACGTTCAGCAGGCCGACCTGCACGCGCTCGGCGAGGTCGGGGAGCTCGTTCAGGGCGAAGATGCCACGATGCGTGCGCGGTAGGAGGCCGTAGTGGATGGTCAGCTCGTCCGAGAGATAGCGGCCTTCCGCGACCTTGATCGGATCGACCTCGCCGACCAGGTCGGCGATCGAGATGTCCGGCGTGGCGAGCTTCTCGCTGTACCGGAGGTCAGGCGTCAGCCAGACCAGCTCGACCGCGTCACCGTCGTTCGCCACGCGGTAACGGCAGGCGGCGCAGATCGGCGCGAGTGGATCGTCGTTGATCTCGCAGCCTGCGATCGCGGGCACGACCGGGTCGAGCAGCGAGTTGAGCGAGCGGGCGATGCGGGTCTTCGCCTGGCCGCGTTCGCCGAGGAAGATGATGTCCTGCCCGGAAAGGATGGCGTTCTCGATCTGCGGAACGACCGTCTGCTCGTAGCCGACGATGCCCTGGAACAACGGCGTCTTGCGCGCGAGCGCCACCATGAGGTTCGCGCGAAGCTCTTCCTTCACGGTCCGGCTGCGATATCCGCTCTCGCGGAGCGCGCCGATGGTCATCGGTCGGTCGTCGGTCACGAGCGGTCTCCTTTTGACCGAGGGTATCACGCTATCCTCGCGTTCCATGACCTCCGAGACGCCGCCATCTATCGACGATCCCGCTGCCATCGCCGCCACCATCCGCGAAGCGACGGAGAGGACCGAGATGGCGCTGCGCGAGCGGACCGTGCCGATCGCGGTCGAGCCGCCGACGGTGTTCCGGCCCTGACCTCCATTCGGTACGCGACGGTCGCCGAGCTTGCCGACGGGCTGAAGCGCAAGCGGTACTCGTCCGTCGAGCTCGCGTCAGCGACGCTGGAGCTCCTCGAGGTCCACGGGCCGCGATACAACGCCGTCGCCGCGGTCATGCGCGAGCGCGCCCTCGCGGAGGCACGGCGTGCCGACCGGACCCGGGCCAGTGCGCGTACGAAGCTTCACGGCGTCCCGTATGGCGCGAAGGATCTGGTCGCCGCGAAGGGCGCGCCGACCACCTGGGGCGCGCCGCCCTACAAGGACCAGCAGTTCGACGAGGACGCCACGGTCATCACGAAGCTCGGACGCGCGGGTGCCGTGCTCGCCGCGAAGCTCGCGATGGTCGAGCTCGCCGGCGGCGGCGGCTATCGCTACCCGAGCGCGTCACTCCAGGGACCGGGCCGCAATCCGTGGAGCCTCGATCGCTGGTCCGGTGGCTCCTCGAGCGGGTCCGGCTCCGCCGTCGCCGCCGGTCTCGTGCCCTGGGCCATCGGGTCCGAGACATCGGGGTCGATCGGCACGCCGGCCGCCTTCTGTGGCGTCACGGGGATCCGCCCGACGTACGGTCTGATCAGCCGCCATGGCGCGATGGCCCTTTCGTGGACCCTCGACAAGCTCGGGCCGATGGCGCGGACGGCCGAGGACTGCGGGATCGCGCTACAGGCGATGGCCGGACCGGATCCGGCTGACGCCACCGTCAGCGGCAAGCGCTTCACGCCGCTCGCGGCTCGTGCCGCGGCGACCGCGGTCCGGCACGTGCGCCTCGGTTTCGCGGAGGAAGATCTCGATCACGCCTCGCCCGAGGCGAAACGGGCGCTCGAGCGCGGCATCGCGGAGCTGCGGAAGCTCTTGCCGACAGCGGTCCGCGCCGTGTTGCCGACGGATCTTCCCTACGGACCGATGGTCGGCACCGTCTTCGGCGCCGAGAGCGCGACGATCTTCGGTGAGCTCATCGACTCGGGTCGGGTGGATCAGCTGATCGACAGGCGCCAGGTCGCCGGGCTGAAGGCAGCCATGGACATCCGCGCGCGCGACTACCTTCAGGCGCAGCGCCTGCGGACCGTCCTCATCGAGCGCTTTCGGGAGCTGTTCCGCGACGTCGACGTGCTCCTCGCACCGGCCCGCGTCTCGACCGCGCCGCCGATCGACGCGCCCCTCGACAACCGGCCGCCCGGGGCCGGATCGATGGCCGCTGCGACGCCGGGCGCACCTGGACCGGCCAAGCCCCCGGGGAACACCGCGCTCATCCCCGCCGGCAATCTCGCGGGCCTGCCGGCGATCTTCTTTCCCTGCGGGTTCGGCACCGACGGCCTTCCGGTCGGTCTGCAGCTCGTGGGCCCGCCGTTCAGCGAAGCACTGCTCGTCGCGATCGTCGCGGCCTACCAGCGCGAGTCGGACCACCACCGGAAGCGCCCCAAGACCTAGGCCGAGCGCGCCTCGGCGATGGCCGCGACGACGTCGCGTCCGAGGACCTCGACGATCTCCAGCTCCTGCGTGTATGGGAACAGCGCATTCACGTGATCGATGCCGGACATCGCGTACTCGCGCAGGCGCGAGGCGACCTGGTCCGGCGTGCCGATGATCGCCGCCGGGCGCTCGGCGCGCCATTGCTCGGGTGTCTGTTCGGTGCGCCGGGCGGTGTCCGCGACCAGCGCGTCGACGTCCCTGGCGGTCGCGCCGGCGACGATGGTGAGGAACGCGCTCCGCTTCAGCGACCTCGGGTCACGCTTCCGCGCGCGACACGCGGCATCCAGCGCTTCCTGCCGCACGCGGACGGAGTCCAACGTCACGGCTTTGGTGTGGTTCATCCAGTCGGCGTATTTCGCCGCGATCCGAAAGATGCGCGGCATCGAGCCCCCGATCCAGATCGGGAGCGGCGACTGCACCGGCTTCGGCGCGCATATCGCGTCATCTATGGAGTACCGCTTCCCGTGGTACGTGGCCCTGTCGTCCCGCCATAGCCGGGTGCAGATCTCGATCGTGTCGACGAGCTCGTCGACGCGCACCGGTGCGGAGGGGAATTCATACCCGTACGCGCGGTACTCGATCTCTTTCCAGCCGGCCCCGATACCGAACTCGAGCCGGCCCCCGCTCATCTGGTCGACCCCGGCCGCGATCTTCGCGAGCAGTGCCGGGTTGCGGTAGGACTGGCACGTGACCATGGCGCCCATGCGAATGTGCGTGAGATCGCGGCTGAGCGCGGCGAGCGCGGTCCAAGCCTCGAGACAATCGGTCCGTACCGCGTCCTGATCGAGGAACAGATGGTCGCTCAGCCAGAGTCGGGTGAAGCCGTTCCGCTCGCCGGCCTTGCCGATCGCGACGATGTCATCGTAGTGGTAGCCGAACTGCGGTTCGATCTGGATGCCGAGGTCCATCGCTCGCAGCCTAACGCGGCTACTCGCCATCCTCCTGGGTCAGGCGGAACATCATGTGGCGTCCGGTCACCGTGAGCGTCGCGAGCATGAATGCGGCGAAGAACGCGATCCCCGTGTTCGCCGCGGCGCCCAGTCCGAGGGCGACCGCGTTGAAAGCGAAGATCAGCACGAACCAGATCGTCATCGCGACGAGGGTCTCGCGCACCTGGAAGGTGATCGGCTTCCGCGGTGCCCTCCGAACGGGACGTTGCTCCGGCGGCAAGAGCGCTTCCGCGGCGCGCCGCGCGCGACGGTCGGCACGCATGACGCGCGTGACATACCAAAGGCTGAGCCCCATGAGGACGACCTCGACAACGACATGCCCGTACTCGCCGGTCACGAGCGAGAGCGGGACGAACAGGAACGCGAGCACGAGCAGGATCGTCGCGAGCGTCGAGCCGAGGATCGTCATTCCGCGGCGCATCAGGCGGCCAGCGCCCTCTCGATGACGGAGAAGTCCCGTCGTCCGATCTCGTGCAGGTTGCCCTGGAACGCGAGGCGCCAGTGCGGCCGCGGCCACCGCCGAGTGAACGCGAGCCGATCGACCAGGTCCACGGCGGGTACCGCGTCCTTCGGGTCGCGCACGATGTCACGCACGATCCTGAACCGCCACGGGTACGGATCGACGGAGGTGGTCGACACCCAGATCGGCTTCGTGTCCATGAACACAGGGGATGCGACGGTCGCCGTCGCGACGAATCCCCCGACCCCGACGAGATACCAGCAGATCCGATCACCCGGACCCATGCGCTCGACCGTGCGGCGATGCCGTGTCTTCACGCCCTGCACCGTGAAGCGATGCGCCCGCGTGCGCGCGTAGTTGTGCGGCGTCGTCACGAGCATCCAGCAGGCCGGCGTGTTCAGGCGTGATCCTCGATCCATACGGCGCCGTCGTCGGTGTATTCCTTCTTCCAGATCGGCACGATCCGTTTGAGCTCGTCGATCGCGTCGCGGGCCGCCGCGAATGCCGCTGCGCGGTGGGGCGCGGCGGCCGCGATGATGACGGCGATCTCGCCGATCGCGAGGTCCCCGACGCGGTGATGGATCGCGAGGCGGAGCGGCGCATGTAGCCCTTCCAGCCGGGCCGCGATCTCACGCATCTTCGCCTCGGCCATCTCGGGGTACGCCTCGTACTCGAGGTGCTGGACGGCTGTGCCGCGGCTCGCGTCCCGCACCGTTCCGAGAAAGATGACGATCCCGCCGGTGTCGCGACCGCTCACGGTCTCGATCGCCGCATCGATCGACAACGGATCGCCGCTCACGAGGATCCGGTCGCCTGCCCTCACCGCGCCACCGGACACCGGGGGAATGAGCGCGAGCTCGTCGCCATCGCCGATCGGGTCGTCGAGGCCCACATAGTCACGGTTCTTCGCGATGACGAGCTCCGGGATGTCGGAAAGTCGCGGGTGCTGACGCCGGAGCGCGGCGACCGCGTCACGCACCGTCGCGCCCGCAGGCAGATCGAGCAGGACCTGACCGGCTCCGACCACCTCGCGATACGACGCAAAGAGCCGAACGTTCACCTTCATCGAGGCAATGGTACGTGCGAGAATCACGCGGCATGGACGCGAGCAGCGCGATACCCGCGATCCTGATCACGCTCGTCCTCATCCTGCTCAACGGCTTCTTCGTCGCCGCCGAGTATGCGTTCGTACGGGTCCGGCGCACCCAGCTCGAAGAGGTGGCGGCGACCGGCAGCGCTCGCGCTCGCCTCGCGGCCCGCATCGAGGGCTCGCTGGATACGTACATCTCGGCGTCCCAGCTCGGCGTCACGCTGGCGTCCCTTGCGATCGGCTGGATCGGCGAACCGGCAATGGCGGCGCTCATCGCGCCGGCCTTCACCTGGCTGAGGGAACGCTCGGACGCGGCGTTCCACATCGTGTCGTTCACTCTGGCGTTCGGGGTGATCACCTACCTCCATGTGGTGATCGGCGAGCTCGCGCCGAAGTACCTCTCGATCCAACGCGCGCTCGGCGTCGCGCTTTGGTGCGCGCTCCCGCTGCACGCGTTCTTTGTCGTGTTGAGCCCGTTCATCACGGTGGTGAAGGTCAGCGCGGACGGGTTGGTCGGGCTCTTCGGCATCAAGACCA
>JANXXG010000150.1 GCA_025350745.1 Chloroflexota bacterium
CTCATCGCGACCGCCTGCGCGAAGGCTCGCCGCGAGGGCAAGACGCTCGCCGAGACGGTCGAGCTCGCAAAGCGGCTCGCGGACAAGACGAACCTCTTCGCGCTCATCGACACGCTCGAGTTCCTGAAGCGCTCCGGCCGGATCTCCGGCGCCGCCGCGGCCTTCGGGTCGCTCATCTCGCTGAAGGTGATCCTCGATCTGCGGAACGGCCGCGCCGACTCGGTCGAGAAGGTCCGGACCCGCGAGAAGGGCCTCGAGGCCCTGAAAGCGCTCGTCGAATCGCGTCAGGCGCCCGGCTCGCGGATCCACGCCGCGATCCTCCACGCGAACGCGCCCGAGCGGGCCCGCCTGGTGGGGGACTGGGTCCAGGAGCGCTACCACTGCGTCGAGTTCTGGGTCGATGAGGCCGGTCCGGTGCTTGCGTCGCACGCCGGACCCGGGACGGTGGCACTCGGCTGGTATCCAGAGGAAACTAGTGCGTAATGCGACTGAGAATGCCGTTCGGGCGGCAACGCAAGGAGTTCCCGTCGCACCTTTGGACCCAGTGTCCGACGTGCGCCGAGATGCTTTTCAACAAGCAGCTTGCCCGGAACAACATGGTCTGCACGAAGTGCGAACACCACTTCCGGCTTGGCGCGCGCGAGCGCATCGAGCTGCTGGCCGATAAGGGCAGCTTCACCGAGCACGACGTCGACCTGACCAGCGGCGACCCGCTCGGGTTCACCGACCAGAAGCCGTATCCGCAGCGCATCCAGCAGTCCCAGGCCAAGAGCGGCGAGAAGGATGCTGCGATCTGCGGGACCGTGCGCATCGACGAGAACCAGGTCGAGCTCGCGGTCATGGACTTCGACTTCATGGGTGGCTCGATGGGGAGCGTCGTCGGCGAGAAGCTCACCCGCGCCGGCGAGCGCGCCCTCGCGAACCGCACACCGCTCATCATCGTGAGCTCGTCCGGCGGCGCGCGGATGCAGGAGGGCACGCTGTCGCTCATGCAGATGGCGAAGATCCTCGGCGCGCTCCATCGCCTCGATGAGGCCGGCCTGCCGTACGTCAGCGTCGTCACCGACCCGACGACCGGCGGAGTGCTCGCGTCGTTCGCCTCGCTCGGCGACATCATCCTCGCCGAGCCGAACGCGCTCATCGGCTTCAGTGGCGCACGCGTGACGAGCGAGACGATCGGCGAGAAGCTGCCGAAGGGCTTCCAGCGCGCCGAGTTCGTCCTCGCGCACGGGTTCGTCGATCAGGTCGTCCCGCGCGCGCAGCTACGCGAGCGGCTCGCGTATTTCCTGAACGCGTTCCGCCCGAGCGCGCGCGACCTGCGGTGGAGCCTCTAATGGACGTCGTCGACCGGATCCTCGGCACGAAGAAGACCGCCGACAGCAACGGCCACGCTCCGGTGGACAGCGGGCTCATCACCGATCTCGCAGCGCTCACGACGCAGCGCACGCCCTGGCAATCGGTGCAGCTCGCCCGCGAGCTGAAGCGGCCGCACTCGATCGAGGTCATCAACGGCGTCTTCGACAAGTTCGAGGAGCTGCACGGTGATCGCGGCTACCGCGACGACCCCGCGGTCGTTGGTGGCATCGCCGAGCTCGAGGGCGTCGGCCCGGTGGTCGTCGTCGCGCAGCAGCGCGGCAGCACGACCGAAGAGAACATCGCCCGCAGCTTCGGGATGCCGTACCCCGAGGGCTACCGCAAGGCGATCCGCCTCTACCGGATGGCCGAGAAGTTCCACCTGCCCCTCGTCACCTTGGTGGATACGCCCGGCGCGTACCCCGGTCCCGAGGCCGAGGAGCGCGGTCAGGCCGAGGCGATCGCAAAGTCGATCTCCACGATGTGCGGCCTGCAGACGCCGATCGTCGCCGTCATCCTCGGCGAGGGTGGCTCCGGTGGCGCGCTCTCGCTCGCGGTGGGGGACGTCGTGCTTGCGCTCCAGAACGCCATCTATTCGGTGATCTCGCCCGAGGGCGCGGCCGCGATCCTCTGGCGGAGCGCGACCGAGGCCGAGAAGGCCGCGAACGCGCTGAAGCTCGCGGCGTCCGATCTGCTGCGGCTCGGCATCGTCGACGGCCTGATTCCCGAGCCCGCCGGTGGCGCGCACACCGACTCGGCCGCGACGATCGCCGCGATCAAGACCGCGATCGTCGCGCAGGTAGATCACCTCGGCCGGGTGCCGATCGCCGACCTGCTGTCCGCCCGCTACGAGCGGTACCGGCACATCGGGACGGTCGTCGAGCCGCTGGCCGGCATCGCGCCCGCGCCGAAAACCGAGCCGTTCTGGCGGCGCATCATGCGGGGTATATGAGCGACAACGACGAGGTTCTGGGCCTGCTCGATGACCTGGTCCGCCTCGCGGAAGGGTCGTCGGCGAGCGTCATCGAGGTCGAAGGCGAAGGGATCGGTGCCACGATCGTGCGCGTCGCAGGGTCAGTGGCCGCGCCCGCCGCCGCCGCGCGTGCGTCCGCTCCAAAGGCTCCTGAGCCCGCGAGGGTGCACT
>JANXXG010000155.1 GCA_025350745.1 Chloroflexota bacterium
GCGAAGCCGCCCTCGAGCGTGTGCCACCAGTCGATCTTGTCGCCCTCGCCGAGCCTCCAGCAGAGGTAGACCTCTTCCCCGCCCCGTTCGGCGCGGAAGTCGATGAGCCCGTTGTCCAGGTCCTTCACCTCGATACCGAGCTCCGCGACCTCGCGCAGCAGGGCTTCGATCTCGTGGGCCACCGGTGGGCTCGGACGCACGTCGTACGTCGCCTTGCGCCGCCTCAGATCCTCGAGCAGCGGCCGTACACGGGGCAGGAGCGCCTCGGCCTCGGTGCGGGTGAATTGCGGCATATCCTCACTTTACGTCGCGTCGAAGGAGGAGCTCCATGGCCACGTTCGTTCTGCTCACCAAGGTGACACCCGCCGGTGTGAAGACCCTGCAGGCCAACCCGCGCCGCATCAAGGAAGTGAACAAGGAGATCGAAGCGCAGGGGGCCCGCGTCGTCGCGCAGTACGCGACGCTCGGTCGTTACGACTTCGTGAACGTCGTCGAAGCGAAGGATGCCGAGGCCATGGCTCGCGTGTCCGTCAGCTTGGGCGCGCGCGGCACGCTGTCGATCGAGACATTGAGCGCGATCCCCGTCGAGTCGTTCGTGCGAGCGATCTCGGCGAAGAAGGCCGCGAAATAGAGGCGAGCGGCCAGCGGATCATGCCGCCGGCCTATCCGGACATCGTGCGGACCGATGAGGACCGGGATCGGTTCGGTCGGCTGTACGACGATCTGGTGCGGGTGCTCGGGCTTTCGCCGGCCGAGGCGCTGCTCAACGCGGCGACCCAGTTCGAGCTTGGGTTCGACGTCCGCGGACCGTTCGAAAAACGCAAACGCCGGAACAAGGTCGCGATGCAGACCGCGCACGATCGTCGCGAGGAAGGCGCCGAGCCGGTCCCCTTCGACCTCGAGCCGCCCGGCTGAGCGTGCGGTACGCCGCACGGACACTCGCGGTCGCGCTCGTCAGCGCCGGGGCCACCATCGCGGTCGCGCTGCTGTCCGCCTACCGTCTCACCGATGCCCCGGTGCGAGGCAGGCCTCCCGGGCCGGACACGCTTGGCACCGTCGCCTCGATCGCGGCCATCGGTATCGGACTCGCGGCGTTCATCTGGCTGGGGCGGTCGATCGGCCTCGAGCGGGAACGCTCGCGAACAGCGATCGCCGCCGGGGCCGTGGGCGGCGCATTGACCGGCCTCGCCGGCGGGGTGGCCCAGGCGTTCGCGCTCGCGGACTACCTCGGCGCCGTCCTGGCCGGCTACGCGGTCCCGCCGGAGTTCCTGACGGTCGCGCTCGGTGCGTACGTCGTGCTCGCGACGCTCGGGGCCGCCGTCCTGGGCGGCGCGATCACGTACCTGGCCTGGCATCGCACACCTGGCCGGCGGCTCAGCCGCTGAGGGGATACGCCCCGATCAGCGCCCCGACGGCGCGGGCGTGGGCCTCGGCCTCATCCCACGATCGGCCGAGGACCACGGCGACGAGGCTGCGAAGGCTGTCGGCGGTCACGAGCGTGCCGTCTGCGGCGAGCGCGGCCGCGCGCGCGGACGGTCGCCCGCGCAACGCGTCCAGATAGAGCGCGAGACCGGCAGGCGGCTCGCCGACAAGCTCCAGGCCGTCGCTCAGTCGCACGATCGCAACGTCATACGGCGTCATCGTGTGATTGGAGACGGTCCCGCTCGCGACGTACACGACCTCACCGGTCAGGATCACGACCCGCCCGGCCTGGGCCAGTCGGTCCGCGTGCGCGAGGATGCGGGTCGCCACGGTCAGCTCGGTCGCGGGCTCCTCGCGGATCAGCAGGGGACGGTCGCGCCGTTACGCCGCGACGGCGGCGAGAAGATCCAGAGCGGTGCGTACCGGCGCGGTCGCCGGGATCTCGTCGTCGCGCGCCGCCGCGACCGACGAGTCCCACACCAGCCGGCGTCCGAGATGTTCGGAGATCCGTGTTGCGCACGCGAGCGCGACCTCCGCGAGGGTGGCCTCGATGCCGAGCCGCGCCAGCGACGCGACCTCGTGATCGAAGCCGCACGGGATCATCCGGTCGAAGGCGGCGAGATCGACGCCCACGTTCAGCGCGAAGCCGTGCCGGGTGATGCCGCGGGACACCCGCACGCCGATCGCCGCGATCTTTGCCTCCCGCCCGTCAGCGAGCGCCACCCACACGCCGGTCTTGCCGTCGATCGCACGCGAGGCGACGCCGAGGTCCACAAGGGCGGCGCGCAGGCCGCCTTCGAGGGCGCGCACGTACGCGACGACGTCTGGGGCGTCGCCGAGCGACACGATCGGATACCCGACGAGCTGACCCGGGCCGTGGTACGTGATGTCGCCACCTCGATCGACCCGATAGACGGTGGCGCCGGCAGCGCGGAGCTCGGCCGGCGATGCGGTGAGGTGATCGAGACTCCCGCGTTTCCCGATCGTGTACACGGGATCGTGATCGAGCAGCAGCAGTCGCTCGGGTCCGCCGGCCGCGAGACGCGAGACCACCGCCTCCTGCAGACGCCAGCCTTCGATGTAGCCGATGCGCCCGAGCAGCGTCGCGCGGAGCTCAGCCGGCACTCGCCATCCCGACATGCCGCTCGGCGTGATACGAGCTCCGGACAAGGGGTCCCGATTCCACATGATCGAAGCCCATCGTCATTCCGATGTCCCGGAATTCCGCGAACTCGGCGGGCGTCCAGTAACGCTCGATCGGCAGATGCTCGCCCGACGGGCGCAGGTACTGACCGATCGTCAGCACATCGGCGCCCTGCGACGCGATCGCGCCCATCGTGTCAACGATCTCGTCCTTGGTCTCGCCGAGCCCGAGCATGATCCCCGTCTTGCACACGAGCGTCGGTGCGCGCTCTTTCGCCCGGTGGAGCACTTCGAGGGAGCGCTCGAAACGGGCCTGGGGGCGCACCCGCGCGTAGAGTCGCGGAACGGTCTCGACGTTGTGATCCACGATCTCGGGGCGTTCGGCGAGCACGACGTCGAGCGCGTCGAGGACGCCTCGGAAGTCGGGGATGAGCACCTCGACCGTCGTACCCGGCGACTGGCGGCGGATCTCGCGGATCGTCTCGGCGAACATCCCGGCCCCGCCATCCGCCAGATCATCGCGATTGACGCTGGTGACGACAGCGTGCTTCACGCCCATGCGGGCGACGGCCTCACCGACATGAGCGGGCTCGGCGAGATCGAGCTCCGTGGGCCGGCCGGTCTTCACCGCGCAGAACCCACACGATCGCGTGCAGGTGTCGCCGAGGATCATGAACGTCGCTGTGCCGGCGCCCCAGCACTCAGCCATGTTCGGG
>JANXXG010000173.1 GCA_025350745.1 Chloroflexota bacterium
CACGCGCCCACCGATGACGTTCGCGGGCGGCGTCGCGAGCTCGACCGCGAGCGCGCCGTACGCGACGACGGACACGAGGACGAGCAGGACGAAGACGAACACCGCGACGAGCGCGTACTGCTTCCACACCGGTGTCGGGTCGAGCGATCCCGGACCGGCCCAGTGCTCGACCGGCTGATCCTCATACCGCGTACCCATCAGGCCCGCACGTGGGTGACCGCGGACGCGGCCAGGGCTCGCTGCACGACAGCGCGCTGGCCGCCGTCCCACGCCGCGACCGCGTCGCGGAGCTCCGGCCGGCGCCTGAGGATGTTCCGCACGGCCGCCCCGACCGCGCGGGTCACGAGCGGACGGGTATCGGCCGCGAGGAACGCGAGGATCCCGAACGCGCGCTCGGCGACGCGCGCGCCGGACGCGCTCGTGAACGTCGACGCCACGTTCCATCTCACGTTCTCGTTGGGATCCCGGGCCCACCGCTCCAGCCGCGCGAAGGTCTGGTCGGGGTACGAGCGGAGCAGCTGATCGCCGATCGCGAAGGCGCCCAGGCTCCGCCGGACGTATTCGTCGTGATCGGCGAGCGCCGGCTCGATGAGATCGAGCAGGCGCTCGGCGCGATCGGGATGACGGGCGCGCGCGGCATACTTCGCCGCGACGATCACGGCGCGCCGGAGCCGCGGCTCTCCCGCTGCGATCCAGACCTGGGCCGGAGTCAGATACGTGCTGAATTCCCGCTCGAGCGCATCGCCGAGCAGCGATGCCGCGCTTTCGCGCACCTCCCAGTCCTCGTCACGAGCGAGGCGGTGCACTGCCCGCTCGATGTCGGCGCGGTGGGTGCCGATGAGCGGGCGCAGGATGACCGCGGCGAGCTGCTTGTCCACCCGTCGGGGATGCTGCAACAGCCGCGTGGCCCAATCCCTCCGGACGAGCGCTGACGCGCTCTGGGCGCGGACGATGGCCGCGGCCCGCGAGTACTCCGCCTTCTTCACCCATCCCCGCGTACCGGTGCGCCGCAGGACATCCGATGCGGCGAGGGGATCCCCCGCCGCCAGCGCCTTCTCGAAGGCGCGCTCCCAGTCGATCAGCGCCGCTGCCGCCCCACGAATCGCTCGATGCGGTCGCACGCGTCGTCGATCTTTTCCATCGACGCCGCGTAGCACGCCCGGATGTGACCGATGCCGCGGTCGCCGAACGCGTTGCCGGGCACGACGACGACCTTCTCTTCCAGCAGGAGCCGCTCGCAGAACACATCGTCGGACAGACCCGTGCTCGACACGTTCGGGAAGCAGTAGAAAGCGCCTCGCGGCTCGAAGCAGTGGAGGCCCATGGCGTTGAACCGTTCGAACATCCGCTTCCGGCGCGCGTCGTACTCGGCGACCATCCGCCGCACGTCGGCCTCGCCGTTGCGGATCGCTTCGAGCGCGGCGTACTGAGCGGCCGTCGGCACGCACATGACGGTGTACTGGTGGATCTTCATCATCTGCTCGATGATCTCGGCCGGCGCGCAGGCATAGCCGACGCGCCATCCGGTCATCGCGTAGGCCTTCGAGAAGCCGGCGAGGTAGACGGTGCGCTCCTGCATCCCGGGCTCGTCGAGGATCGAGCGGTGCGGCGCGCCGTACACGAGCCGGTCGTAGATCTCGTCGGAATACACGAGCAGGTCGTGTTCCCTCGCGAGCGCCGCGATGCCGGCGACGTCCTCGGGCCGAAGCACCGCGCCGGTGGGGTTGTTCGGGAAGCCGAGCAGGATGGCGCGGGTGCGCGGCGTGATGGCCTTGCGAACGTCGTCCGGCAGGAGCCGGAACTCAGACGCTTCGGTCGTGGGGACCGGGACCGGCACGCCGCCGGCGAGCACGATCGCCGGCAGGTACGCGACGTACGACGGGTCCGCCAGGATCACTTCGTCGCCCTCGTTGAGCGTCGCGCGCAGTGCGAGATCGACGGCCTCGGAGACCCCGACGGTGACCAGGATCTCGCCCTTCGGGTCGTAGGTGACGCCGCGGAGCTGCTTGGTGTGCTCGGCGATCGCCTCGCGGAGCGCGAGCAGGCCATAGTTGGAGGTGTATTGGGTCTTGCCCTCCTGGATGGAGCGCACGGCCGCGTTCCGGAACGCGTCCGGGGTCACGAAGTCCGGCTCACCGACGCCGAGCGAGATGACGCCTTCGGTGCCGGCGGCCAGATCGAAGAACCTGCGGATCCCGCTCGCCGGAAGACGCCCGACGCGTTCGCCCGTCAGGGAGCGTCGCGCGATCGTCATGCGGCGCGATCTTTCATCGGTCGCTGACGATGATGCTCCGTTGCGGCCTCGAACGCGGCGGCCACCCGGAACAGCATCCGTTCCTCGTACGAGTTGGCGATGATCTGCAGGCCCACGGGCAGCCCCTCGCTCAAGCCGCAGGGCATCGAGAGGCCCGGCAGCCCGGCGATGTTGACCGGCAGCGTGAACACGTCGTTCAGGTACATCTGCAGCGGGTCGTTCGCCTTCGAGCCGATCGGGAACGCGACCGTGGGCGACGTCGGCGTGATGAGCGCGTCGACCTTCTCGAAGACGGCGTCGAACTCCCGCTTGATGACCGTGCGGACCTTCTGCGCCTTCACGTAGTACGCGTCGTGGTAGCCGGCCGAGAGCGCGTATGTGCCGAGGATCAACCGCCGCTTCACCTCTGGTCCGAATCCGGCGCCGCGGGTCTTGCGGTACGTGTCGACGAGATCCTTCCCCGCGACCCGGAGCCCGTACCGGACGCCGTCGTAACGCGCGAGGTTCGCCGATGCCTCGGACGGCTGAACGATGTAATAGACGGCGAGGCCCTTGTCGGTCGATGGCAGGGAAACGTCGACGATCTCCGCTCCGAGCTTCTCGAACTGAGCGATCGCCGCGCGGATCGCTGCGGTCACGCCCGGCTCGACGCCCGTGGGCGTGAAGTACTCGCGCGGGATGCCAAGACGCAGACCCTTCACCCCGGCGTCGAGATCGCGGCGGACGTCGACGGGCCGGTCGATCGTGGTCGCATCGTGCGGATCGATGCCGAAGAGCGCCTCGCAGACGATCGCGGCATCTTCCACGGAATTCGTGAGCGGGCCGACCTGATCGAGCGACGACGCGAACGCGATGACGCCGTAGCGCGGCACGCGCCCGTAGGTCGGCTTCATCCCGACGACGCCGGAGAGCGCGCCGGGCTGCCTGATGGAGCCACCGGTATCCGTTCCGAGGGCGAAGATCGCCTGGCCCGCGGCTACCGCGGCCGCCGAGCCCCCGGACGAGCCACCGGGGACGCGGGTCGGATCCCACGGGTTGCGGACCGGTCCATAGGCCGAGTTCTCATTCGAGCTGCCCATCGCGAACTCGTCGAGATTCGTCTTGCCCAGCATCACCGCGCCGCTCTCGTCGAGACGAACGACGACCGTCGCGGAATAGGCCGGCGTGTACCCCTCGAGGATCCTGGACGCGGCGGTCGTGATGATCCCCTTGGTCCCGATGATGTCCTTGCACGCCCACGGCACGCCCGTGAGCACCGGCGCGTCCGCGATCTTGAGCCGCGCATCAGCGGCCGCGGCCTGGGCCCGAGCGTGGTCCGGCTCCAAACGCAGCCAGGCGTTGTTCGGGTCCGCAGCAGCGGCCTCGAGGAACGCATCGGCGAGCTCGACAGCGGAGACCTCGTGCGCCCGGAGCTTCTGGGCCGCCTCGGTGATCGTCCGGGGCAGCTCACGCATCCGGGCGCTCTTCCAGGCTCGCCTGCACGCGAAAGAGATCACCTTCCCGGTCGGGAGCCTGCGCGAGCACGACCTCGACGGGAAGGCTGGGCCGGGGCTCATCCTCGCGCATGACATTGAGCAGGGGCAGGACCGAGGCGCTCGCTGGCACGGCCGAGGTATCGACATCGTTCAGCTGCTCGATCGCCGCCAGGATGACCTGCAGCTGACCGGTGAACCGATCGAGCTCGTCATCGGTCAAGGCGATGCGGGCCAGGCCGGCGACGTGCTGCACGCGGGCGCGATCGATGGTCGTCATATCGTCAGTCTATGGACGCCGCCGCGGACCTGTTGCCCGAGAAGTCGGTCGCGCGACGTGTCGACCGCGAGCTGTTCCTGCTCCTCGGCGGCACGGCGGCGCTCCTGATGCAGGTGTCCCACCCGCTCGTCGCCGCGGCCGTCGGTCGACATTCCGATTTCGCGCGGGATCCGATCGGCCGCCTCCGTCGGACCTTGAACACGACGCTCGCGGTCGTCTTCGCGGAGCCGGCGGACGCGCGGGAGGCGATCCGGCGCATCGACCGGCGCCACGGACCGGTCCGCGGCGTTGCGTCCGACGGTCGCAGCTACGACGCGCGCGACCCGGAGCTGCTCCTCTGGGTCCAGACGACGCTCGTGCTGACGTCGCGGCGGCTGTACGAGGCCGTCACCGGCCCGCTGTCGGCGCAGGACCGCGACGCGTATTGGGAGGAGACCAAGCCGGTCGCCACGCTCCTCGGTATCTCGCGCGACCGGCAGCCCGAGACGCTCGCCGATCTCGAGGCGTACGAGCGCGCGATGCTGAGCTCACACGTCCGGCCCGATGCGGCCAGCGTCCGGGTGGCCCGGCAGATCCTTCGACCGTTCGAGTGGGTCCCGGGACCCTGCTACTGGCCGAGCGCCGCGCTCGCCGCGGCGCTCATCCCTGCGCCACTCCGGGCGCCGATCGGACTGCGCTACCGGCTGCGAGAGCGGCTGTTCTTCGCGGTGGCCATCGCCTCGGCCCGTATCCTGCGTGCCGTCCTGCCGATGCGACTCACCGTGGTCCCCCAGGCGCGCCGGTTCGAGGCACGCCGTGCGCGCTGACATCGCCGCGCATGTGAAGTGGTTCACCGACCCGGCAGCGCACCCGACGGACTGGTCGCTCCTAGGGAGCGCGCCGGTCCTCACTGCGTTCGTCATTGCGATCGCTGCGATCGGCCTCGCCCACGCGATCCAGTGGCGCTTCCCGGAGCCCAAGCTCCTGACCAGGCTCGACCGGTTCTCGCCCATCGCGCCCGCGGTGCTCGGGCTGCACATCGGGATCGCGCTCATCGCGTCCGCGTTCCTCGGCGTCCTCTTCTCGCCGAACCTCCGACCCACGGACGATCTGCTGGGTAACGCGATCCTCGTTCTAGAAGGGATGTGCGGCCTCGCGCTGCTCCTCGGTCTTGCGACGCGCGCCGGCGCCCTCCTTCTGGCCCTGCTGGGGCTCATCGCAATGATGCCGTTCTCGTTCGAAAGCATCCTTGAGAACGTGCATCTCCTCGGGATCGCGCTCTTCCTGTTCATCGTCGGCCGCGGACCGCTGTCGTTCGATCGCATTCGGGGAGTACGTCCGCCGACGCGGCACGAGGACGCGCCCACCTGGGCGCTCACCCTGCTCCGCATCTGTCTCGGCTTCGGCATCGCGTTCAGCTCGCTGACGGAGAAGCTGCTCGACCCGGGGCTCGCCCAGGCGCTGCTCGATCAGAAGCCGTTCCTCAACGTCGCGCGGCCTCTCGGGATCGGAGATCCGCCGTTCGCCTACCTGGCCGGCGTCACTGAGCTTGTCATCGGCGTGGTCATCATGTCCGGCCGGCTGACCCGCCCGGTCATGGTCATCGGGGCGATCCTCTTCACCGCGACCGTCCCGGTGTTCGGCTGGTCCGAGCTCGTCGGCCACCTGCCGTTCTACGGGATCATGTTCGTGCTGTTCATGGTGCCGAACGCGAGGTCGCGGCACGCGAAGCGGGCCCTTCGGGCGGCTGCGTGAACCCGGGACGTGGCTAGGCGGCGCCCCTCGGCTGGCGGACGGGCAGCATGAGCTGGAACGTCGAACCCTGGCCGGGGCCAACGCTCTCCGCCGTGACGCGGCCGCCGTGCGCCTCCGCGAGTAGGCGGGTGACATACAGGCCGAGTCCGACGCCCCGAGCCTCGGTCGTCTTCCCGGTCTGGGCTTGACCGTACTTCTGGAAGAGGACCGTGAGATCCGACCTCCCGAAGCCCACCCCATGATCGGTCACCACGATGCGCGCTTCGGCGTGGCCGCTCGCGACCGTCACGAGGATCGGCGAACCGGCCGGCGAGTACTTCACGGCGTTGCTGATGAGATGCGTCACCATGAGCCGCAGTCGGTCGGCGTCCGCCTCGACGAGGACCGGCTGGGACTGCACCACGAGCTGGATCTGGCCGCGGCCGACCTCGCGCGTGACGTCGGTCACGAGCTCCGTAACGTCGACCTCGGAGACGTTCAGGCGGAAGCGCTTCGCCTCGAGGACACCGACGTCGAGAACGTCTTCGGCCATGCGCTGGAGCTCGCGGTCG
>JANXXG010000192.1 GCA_025350745.1 Chloroflexota bacterium
CGCTCACCAACCCCGTTCCGAAGATCGCGCTCATCCCGGTGCTCCTGACGTGGTTCGGGGTGACCGACCTCTCGAAGATCGTGCTCATCGCCCTCGGCTGTTTCTACCCTTCGTTCCTCGCGTCGTACGGCGGCGTCCGCAGCGTCGCTCCGATCTGGATCTGGGCTGCCCGGAACATGGGCGCAGGTCCCGCTCGGATCGTGCTTCGGGTCGTTCTGCCGGCGGCGCTGCCACAGATCCTCGCTGGTCTTCGCATCTCGACCGCGATCTCCTTCCTGCTGATGTTCGGTTCGGAAGCGATCGGGATCGCGCATCGCGCCGGCCTCGGCTTCCTTGTGGTTCTCGCACAAAGCGGGGGGAACTACGTGCTGATGCTCGCCGCGATCGTGACGATCGGCGCGCTCGGGTTCACGGCCGACCGGGTGCTGCTCGCGCTGTCGCACTTCGCGATCCGCGGCCGTCCCGAGGCGTTCGGTGGCTAGGCTCCGCGCGGCGGCTCTTGGCAACTATTCGATCGTCGTGATGCTCCTGCTCTGGGAGGCGGTCGCGCGCTCGGGCTTGGTCAATCCACGGCTGTTCCCGCCCCTCGGGACGATCGGCAGCGAGCTGATCGGCCTGTTCACGTCGGGTGAGGTCTGGCCGCATCTTTCCGCCACCGTGCTGCGGGTGGGTTCCGGCTTCGCGATGGCGGCGGGGCTCGGCGTGACCTTTGGCCTCACGCTCGCGAACTCGCCCCGGCTGCGAAGGATCGTCGAGCCGGTCTTCACGGCCACGTATCCGATCCCGCGCCTGCCGCTCTACCCGATATTCATCGCGGCCTTCGGGCTGGGCACGCTCTCCATCGTCGCCCTCGTAACCGTCGAGTGTCTCTATCCGATCACGCTCAACACGCTCACTGGGGCGCGGTCGGTGAAGCCTCTCTACGTCTGGTCGGCGCAGAGCATGGGCGCCGGTCCGCTGCGGGTGTTCCTCAAGGTTGCCCTGCCCGCGAGCCTGCCGGACATCTTCTCCGGGCTGCGGATCGCGCTGCCGATCGCGTTCGTCCTCGCGATCGCCGCCGAGCTCATCGGGGCGACGGAGGGGATGGGTTTTCTCGTGCAGTACGCGGCGTCGTCGTTCCGGCGGGGCCAGGTATTCGCCGCGTTCATCGTGATCGCGCTTGTCGGATACGCGCTCGATCGACTGATCGCATTCGCGAGGGATCGTGTGGTCTTCTGGGAGCGCCGCGAGATCAGGATCTCCGGACGCGGCGGCGATCCCACCTCGACGCGACCGTCGAAACGCGACCCTGCGGCTCGGGACCGTCAGTAGACGACTTGCTCGGTCTCCCATTGCGCGAGCTGCTCGGCCGTGTATCCCAAAAGGTCGCAGACGGCATATCGGTTGTCAGCGCCGAGCGGCGGCGGGCTGCGGAATGGTTCGTGCGCAGCACCGGCGAAGTGAAGCGGTAGCCCGGCCATGGGGATCTCACCGAGCACCGGGTGCTCGACGCGTTCGATGAACCCGCGGGCCACGAGTTGCGGATCGACCGCGAGGTCGGATCCCGTCTGCACCACGCCCGCGGGGACACCGGCCTCCTGTAAGGCCGACATGATGTCGTGCGGATCGCGCTCCGCGGTCCAGGCCCCGATGATCGCGTCGAGGTCACCAGCATGCTGCCGGCGGAGGTCGATCGACCCGAACCGCGGATCGGTCGCGAGGGCTGGCTCGCCCATGATCCGGCACAGCGTCCGCCACTGCTCCTCGCTCTCCACAGCGATGACGCACCAGCGCTCCTCACCGCGGCACCGATAGCACCCGTGCGGAGCGGCGGACGGCGAGTCATTTCCGATCGGCTGCGGGTTCCGGTGATTGACGACCGCGTCGAGATATGTCGTGCCAAGGAGGTAGGCCGCAGCGTCGACCTGTGCCATATCGAGGAGTGAACCCGTTCCTGTGCGGCGACGCTCCAGCAGCGCTGCGACCACGGCGAGCGGTGCCATGACGCCGGTGAGGTAGTCGGGATAGACGCCCTGTGATCCGACCGGGCGATCCTGTCCGGGGTGGTTCCAGAGATAGGTGAATCCGGAGTAGGCGGTGAGCGTCGGTCCCCACGTCCCATAGCCGCTGAGTGGTCCGGTAGAGCCGAGACCCGGCATGCGCATGTAGATGAGCGCCGGCTTCTCCCCGCGAAGCGATTCCGGTCCGAGGCCGAGGCGCGTCGCGACGCCGGGCCGAAAGTTCTCCATCACGACGTCGCTCTTGAGGATTAGCTCGCGGACAAGGGCGACGCCGCGCGGCTCCTTCAGGTTGATGGTGACGGAGAGCGTGTTCAAGTTGACCTCGATGAACCGCGGTGACGCCTCGGGATTATCGCCATAGGCCCGGAATGCGTCCAGGCCACCGACGCGCGACTCGATCTTGAATACCTCAGCGCCATAGGTGGCCAGCATGCGAGCGGCGTTCGGCCCGGCGATCCCGGTCGTGAGACTAACGACACGGATCCCCGTGAGAAAGCTCGTCATCAGACGACCCGCCGCGCGGCGAGCCGCTCGAGCTCGGCCGCGCCGATGCCGAGATCGCTATAGATCGCGGCGTTGTCTTGGCCCAGCGTCGGAGCCGGGCCGGCACTCTCGAGCCGCTCTCCATCAAAGGTCACGGGGAACCGTGTGGTGAGATACCTGCCGAGCGTGGCGCTCTCGACAGGACCAAATAGCCCGCGCTCGCGGACCTGTGGCTCTGCCAAAAAGTCGGCCGGCGAGTTCACCGGCAGACAGGGAACGCCGTGCTCCTGGAGGAGTCTCGTGAGTTCGCCCTTCGTGTAGCGACGCGTGAACTGCTCGATGAGCGGATTGATCATGTCGACCTGTTGCCGGCGCTTGTGCGGCGGCTTGAGCTCGGGAGCGTCGAGCTCCTTCGGGTGATCCGCCCAGACCTCGAGAAGCCGGTCCCAGTCCCGGGCCGCGAGGATGAACATGTAGACGTGGCCGTCCTTGCAGGGAAAGACATTGGCCGGCGTCGTGTGCTTGTGCTGACTTCCATTGCGCTTGATCGCGACCCCGTCAAAGGCCGCCTCGCGGATCATGTGCTCCTGGGTCGCGATGCTCTCCTGGACTGAGACATCGATGTGGTCCCCGATCCCCGTCGCGTCGCGCCGGAGGAGCGCCATGACGATCCCAAGCGCCACATAGACGCAGCTGTAGTAATAGGACTGTGTCTCCGGCGCCTGAACGGGTGGCCGCGACGGATCGCCGGAAATGAACATCAGCCCGCCCATCGACAATCCCACGATGTCTGGGCAGGCGTAACCGGCGCGCGGCCCGTCCTGTCCAAAACCCGTCACCGATGCGGCGATCACATCGGGGTTTCGCTCCTTCAGCTGCGTGTAGCCAAGGCCGAGTCGCTCCATTTCCCCGGGCGGGAAGCTGTCCAGCACGATGTCGCTCCGCTCGACAAGTCGGAGCGCGAGCGCGCGCCCCTCCGGCGCGCCGAGATCAAGGGTGATCCCTCGTTTCCCGCCGTTGAGGAACGCGAATCGGAGGCTGAGCTCGAGGCCGGGCTCATCACCCTTGAATGGCCCGAGCCGGCGCACGTCATCGCCGCCTGGCGGCTCGACCTTCACCACGTCCATTCCGAGGTCCGCGAGCAGCTTGCCGGCGAACTGGCCCATCAGGCCGGTGAGATCGAGGACCGTGTAGCCGTGGAGCAGCGCCCCCCCGTCTACGGCTTGTCCGCGCCGCTGTGCGCGTCGAACCCCGGCTTGTACTTCTTTTCGACGGCGAAGTCCGTGATGCCGCGATCGCGGACGCCCGGATCGAGCGCGTTTAGCGCATCCATCTTCGCCCACATGTAGTCCTCGGCGTCCGTGTAGTCCATGTTCTTCACGTGCTTGTAGACCTCTTTGCAGGCGCGCAGCGTGTGGAGATTCTTGCTCATGAGCTTCTCGGCGAGCTTCACCGTCTCTGCCCGCAGCTGGGTGAGGGGGTACGACGCGGTCACGAGACGCATGGCCGAAGCCTGCTTCCCGTCAAAGGTGTCGCCGGTCATGATCAGATTCATCGCGTCGCGATAGGTCAGCGCCTCCGCGAGCACGCGGCTCACGAGGCCGCCGGGGAACGAGCCCCAGTTCACTTCGCTCAGGCCATAGGTCGCCTCGTCGGCTGAAAGTGCGAAGTCGCACGCGATCAGCTGCGTGAACCCGCCGCCGAAGCAGAATCCGTTCACCATCGCGATCGTCGGCTTCGGGAAGTAGTAGAGGCGCCGCCACCGCCATTCCGACGCGGCCCAGCCGTACCGCGCGCGCTCCCGACCGTTCTTCATCTGGTCGACGATGAATTCCTTGAGGTCCTGTCCGGCGCAGAAGCTGTTGCCCGCGCCGGTGAGTGCGAGCACTTTCGTCTCCGGATCGAACTCGAGCTCGTCGAGGACGTCGAGCATCTCCATGTGCATCTGCGGGGTCATCGCGTTCTTCTTGTCGGGGCGATTGAGGATCACCCAGGTGATGCCGTTCTCGCGTTCGAGCTTCACGGTCTCGTAGGTCTTCGTCGACACGGGCGTAACCTCCATCGGGGGTGGGGTTTGGCATGTAGCATACCAGCAGAGTGGAGTTCGGGCTCGTACTCCCGACCATGGGTCCGGTTGCCTCGACTGACGCGATCGAGGCGTCGGTCGACCTGGCTGCGGACGCCGGCTGGTCGACGGTGTGGACGACCGATCACGTGCTCGTACCTGTTGGCCCGGAAGCCGACCAGTACGGTCACATCTTCGAAGCGATCACAACGCTCGCCTATGTGGCCGCCAGAGCACCTTCCCTCCGTATCGGGACGAGCGCGATCGTCGTGGGGATGCGTCAGGCGCCGCTGCTCGCAAAGGAGCTCGCGACACTCGACGTGCTTTCGCGCGGGCGGTTGATCGTCGGGATAGCCAGCGGGGATCAGCCCGGGGAGTTTGCGAACCTTGGGCGCGGCGCGATGTACCGCCGGCGCGTCGCGTATCTCGAGGAGGCGGTGGACCTCTGGCGCCACCTGTGGTCCGGGTCGACCGCCGCATTCACTGGCACGTTTCACACGTTGGAGAGGTACGCGTTCTCGCCACTCCCCCTACAGGGCGATCGGCTGCCCATTTGGATCGGCGGGTCAAGCGAGGCGGCCATCCGGCGTGCGGGCCGGATCGCGGACGGCTTTCACGCCACGCGCGCGAGTCCGGCAATGATGGCGAGTGCAATCGGCCTATTGCGCCGCGAGAGCGAGGCGGCGAAGCGCCCGTTGCCGACCGCCTCCGTCCGGCTGCGGGTCCGCTTCGGCGCGGCGCGTTCCGACGGGTCGTATTTCCTGGCCGGTTCTGCTCGTGACATGGCTTCTGAGATCGAGCAGTTCTCGGCCAACGGGGTAGCGCATATCGCTCTCGTGTTCGAAGACAAGACCGTCCCTGACCTTGCCTCCAGCGTTCGCCGCTTCGATCGCGAGGTCGCGCGCCTCCACCACCAGACTCGGCCGACGTGGCAATCGTGACGGTCAACCAGGTCGCCGTCCGTGACTCAGGCGTCGGCATCGCCCCGGCCGATCAGGCTGCCCTGTTCAACGAGTTCGCCCAGGCCGACGATGGTCGACGGGCCGCCGAGGGAACCGGGCTCGGACTCGGGTTGACCAAGCGGCTGGTCGAGCTGCACGGCGGGCGGATCTGGGTGGAGAGTCAGGTCGGATCGGGGAGCACGTTCACCTTCGCACTCCCGCTCCACGTGGAGCAGCCCGCGGCCTAGCTGAGGTCTTCATAGACCTGGGTCACACGCCACCGGTCTAACCAGTCCTGCGGCGTGAGGCCCCCGAGTGCGGTGTGCGGGCGCCTCGTGTTGTACCAGGGAACGAACAACGCGATCGCGAGGGCCCGCTCGTCGTCGCTGCTGAACTGGTCGCGGTAGGCGCACTCGCGCTGGATCGTGCCGATGAATCGCTCGGCCCGGCCATTCGTCCAGGGGTGCCGGGGCTTGGTCCGGGTGTGGCGCAGGCCGGCCTCGCGGCACGCCGCAGCGAACCGGTGGCTCTTGTACGCCGAGCCGTTGTCGCTGAGGACCCGCTCGACCCGGATGCCCTGCTGCGCGAAGAACGCGGTGGCTCGATGCAGGAACGCCGCACCGTCCGCGCCGCCAAGCGTCGGCCGGAACTCGCTGAACGTCAGCCGGCTGGCCATGTCGATCGCCACGTGGAGGTGCTTCCAGCCGACCCGCCGGCGGGTGCCCGGCACGGCGATGCCCGCTTTCCCGCCGCCGCGCTTGAGCGAGCCGAAGCTCTTGATGTCGATGCCGACCAGCTCGCCCGGCCGCAGTTGCGGGAACGACCCGAAGCTGCGTGGTGGTTTGGGGAACAGC
>JANXXG010000204.1 GCA_025350745.1 Chloroflexota bacterium
CCGAAGCCATACGCGATGTTGACGTAGTCATCGATCGCCCCGAGGATGCCGACCGCGACGAATGCTCCGATCGGGATGATGGTCTGCGCCACGAAGTCGCCGCGCTGCGGCTCCTGAAGCACCGCGAACACGACCGCCCACAGCGCCACAACGACGAGGATGATCAGGACCCCGCCCATCGTCGGCGTCCCCTGCTTCGAAAAATGCGACTGCGGCCCTTCCCGCCGGATCTGCTTCCCCATCCGGAAGTGCCGGAGCATGCGGATGAACGGGGCGCCGAGGATCAGACCGAGGATGAAGGCGGCGAGAAGCACGCCGAGAGCCAGGATCGCCATCAGCCCGTCACGTCCGTCCGAACGAGCGCGTCGGCGAGCTTATCGAGGGCCAGCGCGCGCGAGCCCTTCACCAGGACCGTGTCGCCCGGACGGAGCAGCTGCCACAGCCGGACGAGGGCCTCGCCGCCATCGGCCGCGCGGTGCACATCCGTGAGCCCGTGTCGCTCGGCCGACACGGCGATGGTGCTGGCGAGCTCACCGACCGCGACAAGCGCGTCGACGCTGGCCGCGACATCCACTCCGACGGCCTCGTGCGCGCCGACCGAGAGGGTCCCGAGCTCCAGCATGTCGCCGAGGACGGCGACGCGCCGACCGCGCACCGCGCGGAGCACCGCGAGCGCCGCGTGGACCGCAACCGGGCTGGAGTTGTATGAATCGTCGATCACCGTGAGATCGCCCTTTCGGCGCACGCTCATTCGATGCGCGGGGCGTTCCAGGCTCTCGAGGCCGATGACCGCCTCGTCGAGCGGCACGTCGAGGGCCACGGCCGCGCCGAGCGCGGCCACAGCCGAGCTCACCAGATGCCGTCCGGGCAACGGAAGATGCGCGTCCGCGGTCTGGCCCGCGGCGTGGACAGTGAAGCGTGTACCGGTCAGGCCGAGGTCGCGCACGTTCGTGACCCGGATCTCGCAGTCGGCAGCCTCGCCGAAGAGCATCACCCGCGCGCGCGTTCGGGGCGCCATCGCCCGCACTCGTGGATCGTCCCCGTTGAGGAGGGCGACCCCGTCCTCGGGCAATGCGTCGATGAGCTCGGCCTTGCCGTCGACGATCGCATCGATGCTCGGCGTTCGCGCGAAGTGCACCGGGATGTCCGGGATCGTCGTGACGATGCCGACGCGCTGCCTGACGAGCTTCGACAGGTCTGCGATCTCGCCGGGGACGTAGAAGCCGAGCTCGATCACGGCGACCTCGTGGCCGGGCTCCTGCCGCAGGAACGTGAGCGGGACGCCGATCTCATTGTTGAAGGACGCGAGCGTGCGAAGCACGCGATACCGCGCGCCGAGCGCGGCGGCGGTCGCTTCCTTCGTCGTCGTCTTGCCGACGCTGCCGGTGATCCCGACGGCCGGGATCGGCCACTCCGACCGGATCGACTCGGCGAGGGCACGAAGCGCGTGCAGCGGGCTTGCGACCTGGATGAGCAGCGCGTCATCCGGCAGCTCGGGGACGATCCGCTCGACCACGGCGCCGCGGGCGCCCCCCTCGAGCGCGGCGAGCACGAAATCATGACCGTCACGCTGATCCTTCAGCGCGAAGAAGCACTCGCCCGGCTCGACGGACCGCGAATCGAACGCGCCACCGGTGAAGCGCAGGTCCGGATCGGCGCTGCCGCGCACGACCCGCCCACCGCTCGCGGCGAGGAGTCGCTGGAGCGTGAACAACGTCGTCGATGCTAGGCCCCGCCGACCCTTAGGGCCTGCGGTCCGGCTGGATCCTGGCGTAGCGGAGGATGTCCTGCGCCACGCCCTTGAACACATCGGTCGCCGTCAGGGTCCCGAGCAGACGCGAGTCAGGTTTCTCGAGCACCACGAGGATGACGTATTTCGGGTCATCGGCCGGGAAGATCCCCGCGAATGAGCTCACATAGAGGTCATCCACGTACTGGCCGTCCGGGCTTGCGATCTGGGCCGTGCCGGTCTTGCCGGCGACGCTGAAGCCAGGCAGAGCGGCATTGTGGGCGATGCCGTTGTCGACGGTGGACAGCAGCATCCCGCGGACGGTCGCGGCCGTGTCGGACGTCACAACGTGGGTAACGGCGACCGGCGCGGTGCGGTGCTCCCCATCCGCATCGCGCCGGGCCGCCACCACGTATGGCCGGTAGACGGTCCCGCCGTTCGCGATGGCGGCGTAGGCCACCGCGAGCTGCAGCGGGGTGACGCTCATCCCCTGCCCGAACGACGCCGTGCCGACATCGACCGGATACCACTCGGCGAGCGGGCGCACGGTGCCGCTCACCTCGCCCGCGAGGTCGATCCCCGTCGGGCGTCCGAAGCCGAACTGCTGGAAGTAGCTCGCCAGGCGCTGCGCTCCGAGCTTCTGGCCGACCCAGGCGGCGCCCGCGTTCAATGACCGCTCGAGGATCTGGGTCACTGTCGTTGGGCCGTAGGCCTTCCCGAGCGCATTGTTGAGCCGGCGACCGCCGACGATCGCGTAGCCGACATCGTTGTAGGAGTCGCCCGGCCGGACGAGGTGCTCGTTGAGGCCGGCGGCGATGGTCATCGCCTTGAGCGTCGAGCCCGGCTCGTAGGGCCACGCGATGGCCCGGTCACGAAGCGACTCGGGATCGGCGAGCCGGACGGCAGACGGATCGAACGTCGGGGCCGATGCGATGGCCCGCACGGCGCCATCGACCGGATCGAGGACGATGATGGAGCCGCTCGACGCGTGCTCCTTCTTCGTCGCGGCCGCGAGCTCGCGCTCGGCCGCCGTCTGGGCCACCAGGTCCAGCGTCAAGGTGAGGTCGGCCCCGTTGCGCGGGGGAACGGCCAACCGGAGCCCGACCGCGAGATCGCGGCTCGCCGGGTCGCGCTCGACGACGAGCCGGCCGTCGGTGCCGCGGAGCATCGCGTCGTAGTAGCCCTCGATCCCGTTGATGCCGTCACCGTTGTCGTTCACGAAGCCGAGCACGGCCGCGCCGATCGAATCGTTCGGGTACAGCCGCTTGGGCTCGTTCTGGAAGCCGAGGCCCGGGATGCCGAGGGCGTCGATGGCCCGGGCGCTCTCCTCCGGAAGCCAGCGCTGGACGTAGAGCCACTCGCGGCCGGAGTCGAATGCCGCCAGGATCGGCGCCGGATCCCGTCCGAGCAGGACTCCCAGCTGGCGCGCCGCGAGGCCATGGTCGGGGATCCGCTTGGGGATCGCATAGAGCGAGCGCAGCTCGACGGTGGTCGCGAGGATCGCGCCGTTCCGGTCTCGGATCACGCCGCGCTTGGCGGCGACCACGAGGTCGCTGCGGACCTGGTCGGTCGCGCGGGCAAGCAGGTCGGCGCGGGCGAACGTCTGCCAGTACGCCAGGCGGCCCGCCAGGACGAGCGAGGCCACGGCGAAGAGCGCGAACAGCAGCCGGAGACGCGCCGGTCTCACCGGTCGAACCGTCTGCACCCTTCCTCCTCGCGCGTGTGGCTGGCTAGCGCTTGGCGGTGAGCGACTGCGCGGGTAGCACCGGAATGAAGCGGGCATGGACCATACCCAGACGCGACGCGTCGGCTGCGATGCGCGCCGGCGAATCGAGCCGGGCACTCTGGACCTCGAGCAACGAGTTCTGGCG